>CAZAZB010000113.1:0-10788 GCA_964489485.1 uncultured Pseudomonadales bacterium
AGCACTGCTTGCAGGGCTGGGCATTAGCAGAGGACCCCGTTGGCTGGTAGGCGATGCGATAGCACGCGGCGAATTACTTGAGGTACTACCAGAATATCAACCAAACAATATGGATATTTATGCGGTCTATTCCCACGGACGACATCTACCCTCAAAAACGCGCTGCTTTATTGACTATTTTGCTGACTCATTTAAAGGCTGTCCGCTGCTTTGCGGTTGCTAATTGAGATACCCGGTAGAATCGTTCTTAAAGGAAAAGCACAGTATATTTTAGTCTGGACATCGATGAATTATTACAATTATATCAATGTGTTATAAGATTTTCTTCGACAAAACCTTCAGAAACTACGCCGACTATATCATCCCTTTGATGAAGGTCTGGACAGATTGGTTGTCAGAAGTGTCATCAACCTGAATGTTTGTCGTGGCAACGGCGACCACCAGTATCCAGCCAGTAATAAGCAGAATTGTAATCCAGTTGAAGAGGCCCGTTTTAGGTTTGTACCTTATACCTGATGGCTCTATTCCTGGTCGCTCTATACCTGGTCGCTCTATTCCTGTTAGCACAGAGAACTTCTCGTTAATGTCGACTGAAGCGCAGTTGCATACACACATAGGGTCTATTCGTATCTAGTATTTTGATGATGCCATTATATATATTCTATTTGGCATGATAATACGGTGAGGTAGAATAAATTAGATTCTGTATTAGAATATACGTCCGTCTAAAGGTTTTTAACCAGGAGTGACACTTCTTTCGAACCCCCTTCGGTCTGCTGGGTTGCCTGCTGCACAAAGCCCAGTCCGAGGTGGAGCGCAAGCGAGTCAGGATTAGGAGGCTGCAAGTTGACTTCGCAGCACAGCCTCTCTAAACGTTGTTTTGCGGCTGTCTCTTCGAGGTATTGATAAAGAATGGAAGCGATACCGCGGCGCCGAAAGTCAGGATGAACCATAATTCGATCAATGTAGAGAAACTTCTCATAACTGCGACTAAACCACTGGTAGTTCAAACTGGCATAGTCAACACCGGGGTTCAGTGCAATGACATAGCCGGCCAATGCACCCTTTTCGACCACCTTTACAAATCGGCATGCATAGTCGTGAAAAAAACGGATCTCCGCTTCACCGATTGCGTTTACATGAGGTACACAAGATTGATTCAGCGCCAGCATCGCTGAAAAGTCTGCCGAATTCGCTTCCTGTATTTCTAACGTCATATTATCATTTCTCTGGAGGTCAACTATCTTTAGCTAAAGTTGGAATGTAGATTGTTCCTGGCCGGATTCGAATATCAAGACAACAGTTCTATTCACTCACGTTTATCTGCCCAGAATGAACCCGGAGTGGACCATCAACGTCCTTGAAGTGTGAATAATGGCGTGAAGAAGACAACAGACACCGTAGCGAACTTAATTGTCGATGAATTTCTCGTGCTGCGATGCCAGCAGGGCGACACTGAAGCCCTGTCATCGCTCATTGCAAAGTGGCAAGCCCCCTTCTTGAGATTTGCTCTTATCGTCACCAAAGAACCTGATCTCGCTAAAGACATTGTGCAGGACTCGTGGATAAAAATCATCAAGGCGCTACCGGGATTACGAGATCCTGTTAGTTTCCGGGCCTGGGCCTATCGAATCGTGAACAATCGTTGTATGGATGTGTTGCGTAAACGAGGACGCAACACCGTGATTGACGCACTGCCGGACGATGAGTTGCCGGATAGAAACCCGAGCGCGATAAAAATCCTTGAAGATCGCGACCAGATCCAAATGCTGTTGGCGCAGCTGTCAGACAAGCATAGATCGGTTCTCGCATTGCATTATTTGCAGGGCTTCAATGTCCGTGAAATATCAAACATCACCCGCACACCGATTGGTACCGTGAAATCGCGGTTGTCTATCGCCCGAGATCGATTCAAGCAACTCCTCGAGGGTGAAACGATAATTAATGGCGATCACAATGAATCAGGAGACAAACATGAATCATCTGGACCAACAGATACAGGATGCCTTGCAACTAGCATCTGAGATGCCGGACCGACAGGAAGAATCCAGCCTTACTCAGGACATACTCGATACCTTCCATGGAAAACATCGGGGTCTCATGATTATTAGCTGGATCAAAATGATAGTCATCGGATTGCTGGTGTATTTTTGTATCTACCAGTTCTTCCAACAGGACACCATCATGGGCATGATCGCCTACGCAACTGCGACCTTAATTTGCCTACTATCGGCAAGTGCTATCCTGCTGTTTATCTGGATTAGAATGAACCACAATACAACCGTGCGGGAAATCAAACGTTTAGAACTACAGGTAGCATTGCTCACACGCGAACTCAGGGGTAACAAATAGATGAGGACAAAATCGCTCCCGCAATTAAAGTTAGCCAACTTAAGTCTGCTAATGGCATGTGTTTTGTTCGCGCCCTTAACGCTTTTCGCCGAAACAACCACCAGCTCGACTCTGCAGGCAAATGAAGCCAAAGCTCGCGACGTTATCCATCGGATGGAGCAACTCTACAGAGGGAACGCCAGTAGCTCCACTGTGACCATGAAGGTTGTTACGCCTCACTACGAGCGAGTCTTAAAAATGGCAGGTCAAAGCATGGGGCAGGATTACGCATTCTTTCGTTTTCTTTCCCCAAAAAAGGATCGAGGCATAGCGACCCTTAGAAGAAAACAGGAAATGTGGAACTACTTCCCCAAAATTAACAAGGTGATTAAGGTGCCTCCTTCAATGATGATGGGCTCGTGGATGGGAAGTGACTTCACCAATGATGATATCGTTAAGGAAACCACGCTTATAGACACCTACCATCTTTCCCTGATAGAAACCTCAACCGAGTATCAAGTAACCCTTACGCCGAAGGAAAAGACTGTCACTGTCTGGGGCAAGATTGACTATTTTGTTAGCAAATCGCCGCTGCTCCCTCGCGCACAGATTTTCTATGACGATAATGGCAATGCAGTCCGTCGTCTCGAATTTAAAGAACCAAAGAATTTTGACGGCAGATTGATGCCTTCAATACTGGAGATGAAGCCACTCAGAAAAGAGGGCAATTACACGCTAATCATCTATGAAAGCCTCGAATTCGACCCACCCGATGTAACACCTAATCTGTTCACATTAAGAAATCTGAAGAGCCGGTTCTAACATTGCTGATTCTCAAACTCGCCTATAGGAATATCCTCAGACAAAAACGTCGATCCTTACTGACGGGATTGAGTATGACAGGCGGATATGTGCTCACTGTCTTTTCCCTTTCATTGTTAGAGGGCAGCTACAACAATATTATCGATATTTTTACGCTCGACCATACCGGGCACATCCAGATTCACAAAGATAACTACATGAGGCGTCCAAAGATTTACAAGACAATTGATTCACCGATTGACGTCGAATCTGTGCTGTCACAGCAGAGTGAAATTCAAGCCTTTTCACCGCGAATATTTGCGCCTGCCCTTGCCTACGCAAAAGACAAGACCTCCCCGGCACAACTTTTGGGAGTCGATGTGATGAAAGAACCGGCCATGTCGAGGCTAAAACAAAAAGTTAAGGAAGGTGAGTATTTCGATCCAAATCCAGGTGCAGATGGCTACTTCAAGGCGATGATAGGCAGAAGCCTTGCAGAGACACTAAAGATAAGCCCAGGTGACGAGATCGTTCTAATATCTCAGGGCGCTGATGGTTCAATCGCTAACGATATTTTTATAGTCAGTGCCATTGTCGGGAACAAGACATCCTACGACCGGCTCGGCATCTATCTGCCACTGGCCGTTGCCCAGGAATTTTTAAGCCTGGGTGACCGGGTGCATGAATACGCCATACTAATTGACAACAAGAAAAACAGTCGTCGAGTTGCTGCCCAGTTACAAAAGAGACTGCCAGGGTTGACTGTCTCGCCCTGGGAGCTTGTCGAAGAAACATTCTATCGTTCCATGCAATCAGATAAGCAGGGTAACCACTTCACCATGGGGATCATTATTTTCATTGTTTTCATTGGTGTCTTGAATACAGTCCTCATGTCTGTCCTGGAAAGAACCAGAGAATTTGGGGTACTCAGAGCGATTGGCAGCCGGCCCATCGAGATTATCAAACTGATATTCCTTGAAACGATTTTTCTGGCAAGCATCAGCATTGTTATCGGATTCTTTTGCGCCGTGCCTGCGATTGCCTGGTTTACTCAAACGGGAATCCTACTGCCAGAACCAATGGATATGGGCGGGATCTCATTCCAGCATTTAAAAGGAGAGTTTTCTTTCTTCGTTTTCGCTGCACCAGCGGCACTAATCCTCGCCTTCGCAGCAGCGGTCAGCATTCCACCCGGCTTACGCGCTGCCCGAATCCTACCGCGTGATGCACTGGGGAGCCATTGACATGCTGACGGCTAAACTCGCCTGGCGCAATTTGTTTCGCAATACTCGAAGAACCATTCTAACCAGCATGCTGATAGGCTTTTCCCTGGCAGCTCTTATTCTTACCGATGGTGCAATTTACGGCATGGCGGAAGTACTGATTGGCGGCATAACACACACGCTGGCAGGCGAAGCTCAGGTTCACAAGAAAGGTTTTCTGGATCATTTTGATATCGACACCTATCTTGAACAGCCGCAAAGGATAATAGAAACCATTGAAGCAGATGACACCACACTGGCCTACGCACCCCGGGTTATCACTGGAGGCATGATTGCATCGACCTACAATATCAGCGGGGGGATGATCTATGGTGTCAATGCAGAGAAGGAACTAGCAGTCAGCCGAATCAGTGACGCCATTGTTGAAGGTCAATATCTCTCCGGTACCGAACGAGAAATTCTCATCGGCAAGCCCAAAGCTGAACTTCTGGAAGTTGGACTAGGTGACAGGATCGTCCTCACCGCATCTGAGGTTGGGTCAGGCGAAATCGCACAAGAACTGTTCAGAGTCTCAGGTATTTTCGAATTTGGTCCGAGGGAGATGGATGAGAATATTGTTTTCATCAATCTTGCAAAGGCACAACAGTTTCTTGGTATGAAGGGCAAACTTCATGAAATCGCCATTCAGTTCAAGAACCCCGAGGATGCAAAAAATCGAAGCCTGGCGCTTTATCAAATACTCAACGATGATGAAATTGAAACGCTCGGCTGGCTGGACTTCAATCCATCACTTGGCTCAATGATGGAAATGATGAACTATTCTACGTTCCTTGTCGGCATGATCCTGTTCTTTCTCGCCTCACTTGGCGTCATTAACTCAATGTTTATGTCAATCTACGAACGAATCTATGAATTCGGAGTTCTCAAAGCAGTGGGTACGACGCCGCGACAGATTATCACGCTGGTGATGGCAGAGGCCTTTTTTCTCGCCCTCATTAGCTGTGTGTTCGGGCTGATACTCGGATATCTGTTGAGCGCCTATTTTGCCACCAATGGGATTCCAATGGGCCGAATGGACGTCGCTGGCGTTGTCCTGGATGGTAATATCTACACACAGCTCAAAACTGACCAGTTCATCGATTTTCCTTTCTATGTTGTTCTACTGACCATCGTCGCGGCGATCTATCCAGCCAGATTCGCAGCGAGAATAATTCCATCGGCTGCACTCCAACGTTCTTTGTGAGAACCATTTTTTGAATACTATCTTTGTGAAAAACAATGAATCCACAACCATTCAAAACACTGAATGATCAAATTGCAGGATAAGGCTATGAACAGTGTGATCGAAACTGTAATTGAAACCGTAATTGAAACAAAGAAAGTGTGCAGATACTTCGGCAGCGATGAGACGCGGGTTGTCGCACTCGATGATGTATCCTTCACCATCGAGCCAGGAGAATTCACAGCGATTATCGGTCCTTCCGGCTCTGGAAAAACAACCCTGCTGCATCTTATTGGTGGACTGGATGTACCGGATTCAGGTGTCGTAGAACTATCCGGTACCAATATCGCCGCCATGTCCGGCAATGTTCTGTCGGACTTCAGGCGGGACCATATCGGATTTATCTTCCAGGCGTACAATCTGATCCCGGTGCTTTCAGCAGAAGAAAATATAGAATACATCATGCTACTCCAGGGTATCCCCGAGCGGGAACGCAAAGAACGGGTTAAAGACATGCTACATACCGTTGGCCTGGATGGATTGGGTGGTCGACGTCCTGCTCAATTGTCAGGCGGGCAACAGCAACGAGTCGCCGTTGCTCGCGCTATGGCATCACATCCCGATATTATCCTGGCAGATGAGCCTACGGCTAATCTTGACTCGAAAACTGGCATCAGCCTGCTCGACGTCATGAAAGACCTGAATGAAAACCAGAATATGACATTCGTTTTCTCAACCCATGATGAGAAAATTATGGATCGAGCGAGGCGGTTGATTCATTTGCAGGATGGCAGGATCGAGCAGGATGAAACCAAATGATTTTGTATGGCTCCATCCGGCAAGTCAGCACCGGCAGATAATGCTATCCCGACCAACCGTGTCACCTAATATCGTTCGATGGAACAATATCGCGTTGCCGGGTAAATCTCGGCGGTCTGACAAATCTCCTCCGCTGGTTAAAATTCCGCTGTTGGCAGCCTTGTTCACCGGTCTATTCACAATCGCATTTGCCGGAGGCGTCATAGCTGAACAAAATATAACAGCTGCTGCGGAACCGGTATCAGACAACAATTATCTGGTTCTGGGAAGTTTTGCAAAGCGAGCTAATGCGCTCTCGGAGGTTAACAGAATTACTGAGATCACTTCCCTTGAAGTGCTATTGATGGAAAGTACTGCCGAGGAATACAACTATTATCGACTTTTGATTGGACCCATTTCTGAATTCGACGAGTCCTTCTACCGAACACTTGCAGCAGAAGCAGGAATCAAAGCACCATGGATGATGCGAAATGTCCGCATTGGTCAGCAAAAAGCGCCGCGCCCGAACACGAGACAACCTTCCAGAGGGGAGGTTGAACCCAGGGCTGTGACTGCACAGAAAGCATATTCGTTAGAAATAAAAGCGACCAGCAAAACTAACGAAATCACACTCGGGCAATCAACACAAAATACATTGTCGGGGAACCCTTCCTTTAACCTTGCAAGCCTCTCCGGTAAAAACAGCAATGGTAAGAACAGCTACGCAAAGACATCTTCAACAATCTCGACTTCAAATTTCACTGGCTACATAAAGTCTTTTGCCGTTGCTCAGGGTGAGATTAGCTCGGATGTCCTTAATGTCCCCACCACCTACCAGTCACAGAATGCCGTACGACTCATGTGGGAAAATTTCTCCGGTAACCAAATTATTCAGATACATTACGAGATAAGCCCTGTATTCCTTTCCCGACAACAGCCTATCGACAGTCCGACTTTTAACATTGTCGGGGATACCTATCGTCTTGTTGATATTTCCAGCAGCCTTTCCAGTTCAGACAGCAAAAACCAGGTCTACCAGAACCTTGACCGTCTCAACATACAATTTCAGTTTGATCATGGTGACCTGACCATCGGCAGGCAGGCTATATCTTTTGGCTCGGCACGCATTATTAATCCCACCGACATATTTCTGCCATTCGACGTGCAAACATTCAACCAGGAATATCGTGCAGGCGTCGATGCCATTCGTTACCAAACCCCATTAGGTGAGCTCGGAGAAATCGACGTCGGCCTGGTGCTCGGAAAAGATGCGAAACCGGAAAATTCAGCGGCATTTCTACAGATTCGTGGTAACCATAATGGTAAAGATCTTCAAATGGCTTTGACCCGATTTGCAGAACAGACCATGTTAGGTGCTGGAATACAAACGGCAATCGGTGACATTGGTTTCTGGTTCGAAATTGCTAATGTCTGGGGTGACATAGACTATTTACGGACTTCCACTGGATTCGACTACGCCTTTTCGGAAAACACTTTTGCAATGATTGAATATCACTACAATGGTGCAGGTGCGAAGGATCCGGCCGAGTACCTGCAGCTACTGGGCACAATCCCTTATCAACGCGGGGGAGTATTTCTTCTGGGTCAGGAGTATATTATTCCCTCCTTAAGTTTTCAGATCTCACCACTCTGGAATCTCGCGGTTCAGGGCATCTATAACCTGACGGATGACTCCGCCTTCTTGTCTCTGACGGCTCAATACAATCTGGCTGAAAACTTCTATACAGATGTAGGTTACTACCACTTTCTCGGTGATAAGATTACCCTTGTCGCGCCGGGTATTCCAACCTTGCGATCAGAATATGGCACGAACCCTGATGTTATTTATGCCAGCCTGCGTTTCTACTTCTAACGCTACTGCTAATCCTCTCGATTGGGTGGCATGAACTGGGGCAGAAGCAATTTAACGGTGCGCTCGGTCGCCATTAACTCATTGCCGATAGGATCTTTGATGACAATATCTTCTACACCATCCAGCGTGTCGCGTCCTTCCTGAAACAGGAATACCCTCGCCCTATCCAGGGCGACCAATCCCCTGTTAATTTGTTTCTTTCTGCCTTGTAGCAGATCTGAGTTACCGAGAGCTTCCCTGAATAGAGCGTTCCCCTGGGCAATGTCCCCGGTTCGGTGTAGAAGCCTTGCGAGCTGACTTAGCAAGAGTCCTCTTTTTCCTGGATCCCGGATTTTTCTGGCTCTCGGGATTGCCTGTTGCAAACCCTGCTCTGTTTCACGGAGACGCCTGGCGTGAATGAAATTCGTGAGAATGGACATCCACAATTGCGTATAGGCAACATGATCTTCAATATCCGTTAGGATGGCCATCGCCTGGTAATAACGGTCATTGGCGATCAACATCTCTGCAATTTTTACCAGTAACTGTTGCCGGGCATTCCCGGTTGAGGCATTGGTCAGTGCCATCTCGCTGCCAACAAAATCACCCATATAGGCCCGGGCAATCGCGATTTTAGCAAAAACAAAAGACCGCTCTTCAGGTAAAAGTTGCGTAGCCGCTAATATTTCTGCCTCGGAAATGATCTCGTTGGCAAGTGTTGTATTACGCGCATCAAATTGACGCTGCCCAATAAAGACAAATACAGAAATTCGACTCGACGCCTCACTAATCTGGCTCGCTGTTGTCATGGCTCGATCGAACTGGAATCTTGCCTTCGCTTTGTCTCCCTTATACATATAAGCGACGGCCAATCTTGAGTGCAAAATTGCCTTATTGGATAGGTCCAGGCTATCGGCAACCATGTCTTCCACCATCGCGATGGATTCACCTGGTTCGTCTTTACTCCCAGATGCGGACAAGGAAGTGCCGATCCATAACATGAGTTTTGACTTTGCATCAACATCAGCTATTTTTTCCAAAGCCAGTCGGATCTTTGCTTTGGATAACCTCGCCGCCGCTGTGTTGCCATCAAGAATTTCGCTGCTCATGATATAGGTATGCGCTTCTATCATGTTCACTGGGCTCTTTATTCTATCTGCCAGGGCTGTGGCCTTATCGTAGGTCTGTTGACCCAAAAGCAGATTGACCTGTTCGCCAAGAAACTTGTCCCATTCTGTGTCAACAGCAAGAGATGTCATGAGGTCAACAATCATTGAACCATCCAGTTCATCGATTTCGTCGACGAAGATCCTGGGACCTTTCGGATTTAATGGATCAATCACTGAGCGCTGGGAAGAAAGCACATCTAACAATGCCTGATGACCACCCTGGGGTGTCGGTGGCAAAATAGATGCTAATGACTGGGCGTCGAAACTTCCCAGACCCGTCAAACCCGTCACGCCGCCTATTGAGTCTATATTCACTGGCATAGATCCGGATTCCCCTGCCATAGGCTGAACGCCAGGATTTCTTAGTTGCATCTGCGCTGCCATGGCAATGAATTTTTCAGGATCAGCCCCTTTCATCATTTGCTGGGCAGCTTTCATGATGGCCGTTCGCGCTGTATTGTCTTGCCCACGCATTTTCTGGTTAACCTCAGCAATCTCTTCTACGACGCCCTCTTTTCCTAGTTGTTGGAGTTGAACCGCAGCACCTACAACGGGGGCTATTGTTTGTATCTCTTCGCTTGGTGCTGCCGCTATCAGCGCTTCTCTTTCTTCCTGTTCTTTGTACGCATCAAATGTTTTGAAGGCGAACCCCGTCGCCATGACCACAGTCACCAGAATAGAGAGCGCCACAGGAAACGGGTGTTGTTCAAAGAATAGCCAGAACCTTCCGGGAGGTTTCAATCCCAGTTCTTTCATGATTTCACGTTCCAGCGCTCGTAGCCTTTCCAATTCCTTGCGCCTGGCATCCAGTTCGCCCTGTCCATCTTCGCGAAGTCTGGCTTCTCTAAGCAATCTTCTGCGAATTTTCTCCTTCTCTGCCTCTTCTGCCAATCGCTCTTCCCATTTCGCAAGGACCAGACCACATTTTCGACACTGCTCCAGAGGTTCGTCATCGGCTAACATGTCTTCCTCATACTCACAGGAAGGGCAGATAAACATCACGGTGTTTTGTTCCGCCGTTTTCGGCATCAAAGAGAGGCTTTCATTACCGGTAGGATTGGTATTACATTGTGCCCCACATTTCTGGATAGCCTTGACGTATCGATCCGCAACATCTTCGCCTACATCGTGCAAAATTCTCGAAGGTTCGGCGGATGCAAACCAACTATTCACGATGTCCTCATCCACCTTAAGTGTTTTTACAAGACGCGCTTTTACCACGCTTTCGTCCTTCCCTTCTTGCACAGTAGGGAAGATTAGAAGATCCACATTCTCAGCCACGTTACTATTCTCTCGATTTTTTTCTTGTTATTGGATCGTCCAGGTTGCGACCACATGTTCTTGTTTGTACCCGCAAGCAGCAGGGTGTTTTGTACAAAAGCGACCCACTAT
>CAZAZB010000114.1:0-10691 GCA_964489485.1 uncultured Pseudomonadales bacterium
GCTGCGTTTCACCCAGAAAATAGTAGGCACCTGGCAGCAATACAGCGACAACATCGCCCTTTTTTAGATCGGCTATATCTTCAGGATGCAGGTACTCAAGATGGTCGACTGAAAGACCATTAAATTTCGCCACCAGCGTCGCTCCCTGCAGATTGCTCAGTTGTTCAACATGTCCTTTGACGGGAAGTCCCAGACCCTTCGCACATTCGAAAACTTGTTGGCACTCTGAATGGCTAAAACCTATCCCTTCACAAAATACGTCAACGGCATCAACCAGTCCTTCTTCAGCCACTGCAGGTAGCATGTTAGTTGTAAGATGCTGGATATAGTCACCAGACCGCCCCGCAAACTCGGGAGGCAGCGCATGTGCACCCAGGAAAGTACGACAAATCTGCACCTGGTTTCTGACCCCTAGCTCTTTTGCTACCTGAAGCATCTTCCGTTCAGTATCTAACTCAAGGCCATAACCAGACTTGATTTCTATCGTTGTGACACCTTCTGCCATCAATGCCCGGAGCCTTGGTTCAGCGGTCATCAGCAATTCATCAAAACTTGCCTCACGGGTGGCTATAACCGTGCTGACAATACCCCCACCCCGGCGGGCGATTTCTTCATAACTCACACCCTCTAATCGTGATTCCCATTCGGTTGCCCGATTTCCCCCATAGATGAGATGGGTATGACAGTCTATGAGGCCCGGCGTAAGCCAGCCGCCCTTCCCATCTACAATGTCTTTTTCACCTTGTCTGGAAGGTTTCTCCTGTGAACCCATCCACTCTATTTTCCCATTGGATATTCCGACACTGGCATCAAGAATGGCGCCATAGGGTTCAGGTCTCGATGCGTCCATCGTTGCCACATTTACATTAGTCATCGTGAATGAGTCAGTCATTGTTGCGGTAGAATTCCTCTGAAAAAAGACTTCTCATTCTAGTTGTATATCAATGCAATACAACTAGAATGCCTCCCATCTTAACTCTTGGCACAAGGTGGCTTTATCATGACTAATCGACTCGATAATTCCAGGCACATCAAAGCGGCAACGGGTACAACATTAACCGCGAAAAGTTGGCAAACCGAAGCGCCACTCCGCATGCTGATGAACAACCTTGATGCCGAGGTAGCGGAGCACCCGGAGGCATTGGTTGTCTATGGCGGAATTGGCCGTGCAGCCAGAAACTGGGAATGCTACGACAAGATTGTTGAGACGCTGACGCACCTAGAAGATGACGAGACTTTGTTGGTGCAAAGTGGCAAACCTGTCGGTGTCTTCAAGACCCATAGCGGAGCACCAAGGGTGCTGATTGCCAATTCCAACCTTGTGCCTCACTGGGCAACCTGGGAACACTTTAACGAACTGGATAAAGAAGGATTGATGATGTACGGCCAGATGACTGCCGGATCATGGATCTACATCGGTTCCCAGGGTATTGTTCAGGGAACCTACGAGACATTTGCAGCAATGGCAAACCAGCACTTCGATGGACAGGCCAAAGGACGCTGGATACTAACAGGTGGACTCGGCGGTATGGGTGGTGCTCAACCACTGGCCGCGACCATGGCAGGTTTTTCGATGCTGGCGATTGACGTAGACGAATCGCGAATCGATATGCGAATTGAATCCGGCTATCTGGACCAGAAAGCAGACAACCTGGATCATGCTCTTGAATTGATCAACAATTCTGTGGAAAGTAAAACGCCTACAAGCATCGGACTGGTGGCGAATGCCGCTGATATTTTCGGCGAGCTTATTGATCGCAATATTACACCGGATGTCGTCACGGACCAGACCAGCGCCCACGATCCATTGAATGGCTACCTACCCCAGGGATGGACGATGGAAGAGGCCGCAACCAGGCGACAGGAAGACGAACAAGCAGTGGTCACCGCGGCAAAAGCATCTATGGCGGTACAGGTTAAATCAATGGTGCAATTCCAACAGTCTGGCGCTGCCGTTGTTGACTATGGAAACAATATCAGACAGATGGCACTAGAGGCAGGTGTTGATAACGCTTTTAACTTCCCCGGTTTTGTCCCTGCCTACATTCGCCCTCTGTTCTGTGAAGGTATTGGTCCCTTCCGTTGGGTAGCACTATCCGGCGACCCGGAAGATATCTATAAAACCGATGCCAAGGTAAAAGAACTGATACCAGATAATCCACAGCTCCATAACTGGCTGGATATGGCGAAGGAGAAAATCCATTTCCAGGGTCTGCCTTCAAGAATCTGCTGGATTGGCCTAAAAGATCGTGCACGCCTTGGCGTTGCTTTCAATGAGATGGTCGCCAGCGGTGAACTGAGCGCACCTGTCGTCATTGGCAGGGATCATCTGGATTCAGGATCAGTTGCCTCACCCAACCGGGAAACCGAAGCAATGAAAGACGGCTCAGATGCTATCAGTGACTGGCCACTGCTTAACGCACTGCTGAGCACTGCCAGTGGCGCGACCTGGGTTAGCCTTCACCATGGCGGCGGTGTTGGCATGGGATTCAGCCAACATGCCGGTCTGGTTATTTGCTGCGACGGAACCACAGAAGCAGCAGAACGTGTACAGCGTGTGCTTTGGAACGATCCCGCAACGGGTGTTATGCGACATGCAGATGCCGGGTACGATATCGCGATCCAATGCGCGAGGGAGAATGATCTGAACCTACCTATGATTAACTCAGCTAACGGAAAAGGATAGCCGCAATGGATACCCTGACGATTACTCCAGGCAAACTGACGATTGACGATCTCTTTTCCATCCATCAGCGCCACCGACCCGTTAAACTGACAGATGATTGCAAGAACGCGATTCATGCCGCAACCCAGGTTGTCAATGATGTCATTGCGAATGACCAAACGGTATACGGTATCAATACAGGGTTTGGTTTGCTTGCCAATGTCAAAATCGAGAAGGAAGAACTCAAGACATTACAACGCAGTATTGTGCTCTCACACGCCGCTGGCGTTGGCTCCTACATGAACAGCAATACCGTTCGCCTGTTGCTGCTGTTAAAAATAAACTCACTGGCCCGTGGTTTTTCCGGTATCCGCCTTGAAGTGATCGAGATGTTGATATCTCTTTACAATCAACAGGTTTACCCCTGCATTCCTATCAAGGGTTCAGTCGGTGCCTCTGGTGATCTTGCACCTCTCGCGCACATGAGCACACTATTGTTAGGCGAAGGTCGAGCAATGGTCAATGATGATGAAGTCAGTGCGGCAGAAGCGCTCAAATATGCCGATCTATCGCCGATTACCCTGGCACCCAAAGAAGGACTCGCCCTACTCAATGGTACCCAGGCATCCACAGCGCTCGCGCTTCAAGGTTTGTTCTACACCCAGACCTGCCTTGTGGCGGGTACAGTGATTGGCGCTCTTTCTGTGGAAGCGGCTAAAGGCTCGCGCCATCCCTTCGACGCAAGAATACATGAGGCGAGAGGTCAGGAAGGTCAAATCGCGATGGCAGCGGCCTATCGTTCACTCCTTGCGCATTCCCATATCGAAGAGAGCCATGTGGATTGCGAGAAAGTTCAAGACCCCTATTCACTGCGTTGCCAGCCACAAGTGATGGGCGCTTGTCTCGATCAGATGAGGAACGCCGCAAAAACGCTGCTGATTGAAGCTAACGCGGTGACGGACAACCCCCTGGTGTTTACGGATACTGGAGATATCTATTCCGGTGGCAATTTCCATGCTGAACCTGTGGCCATGGCAGCCGATAATCTTGCGATTGCCATCTCTGAAATTGGTGCACTCTCCGAGAGACGCATGGCGCTTCTAATCGACACGCAACTCAGTGGCCTGCCGCCTTTTCTGGTTGATAATGGCGGTGTTAATTCCGGATTTATGATTGCCCAGGTCACTGCGGCGGCACTGGCGAGTGAAAATAAGAGTCTCGCCCACCCGGCAAGTGTGGACAGTATGCCGACATCGGCTAACCAGGAAGATCATGTCTCGATGGCAACTTTTGCTGCAAGAAGGCTGCATGACATGTATGAAAACACATCCAATGTCCTGGCCATAGAGTGGTTGGCAGCGAGTCAGGGCCTGGATTTTCTTGATCCGTTGAAAAGCTCCGACACACTGGAACTGGCAAAAACCCGACTACGAGAGAAGGTTCCATTTTACGACAAGGACCGATATTTTGCACCGGACATTCGAGATGCCAACCTGCTAATTCAGGCAGATGCGTTATCCGACCTGGTCAATTCTGGCGTAAAAATCACGACCTAAACACAGAATCCAAACAACAGTTAATGTAGCAGTGGCTAATCCTGTTGAAGTGGCTGCTGCAGCCAGGTGATGGCATCATCATAATCGCCAAATACCTGAATACCCCTCGGCATGGCAGAGGCTAGAGTCTTGTACATCCTGCCGAGTGCCTGATCGTCATCAGTCCCGACCAAAATGGCGCTCCGACCACCACTCATCTTGTTCCAATAATAGGTCGACCGGTCCACAATACGTTCGATTTCTGAAAAATTGAGTGCAGCAGAATTCGCATTCCGTGCATCAAACAAAAGTGGCGTTAGTGGATCGTGACCAGAGTTCAAATACAGTTCTTTCTGCGCCTGAATGATTTCATCACCCACCGGCGTACCTGTCACAACAAACATGACGACACCGGTCGAATCATCCAGGACTGTACGAATGGGCATAGTGATGCTTACACGAATGAACGAGGCAAATCATACGCCTGCCAGATCAGAAGTATGTAAGTCGGTTGTAAATCTTAGACCTCGTGTTCTTCTCGAATCTCTACATCGAACTCATACTTGCTGACCGGAAGCTCGCGAACTCTGGTTCCCGTTGCAGCAAAAATGGCATTGGCTAGTGCCGGTGCCGTACCCGGTGTACCTGGCTCGCCTGCACCACCCCAGGTTTCATGGCTATTGATGATGTAGGTTTCGATCAGCGGAGCATCATCCATTCTGACCATCGGGTAGTCATCAAAGTTACTCTGTACTACCTTGCCATTCTCAATAGAAACTTCGCCATAGAGAGCAGCGGTTAGTCCATAGATTACACCGGATTCCATTTGTGCCTTCAAACCATCTGGAGAAACAGCGAAGCCTGGATCAACGGCCACAACCACCCGATCCACCTTGACCTTTCCTTGTCGTACCGTCACCTCAACCACTTCTGCAACAATGGACCCGAATGAAGATTGCAGTGCAATTCCGCGACCGCGATGTTTGCCGATGGGATTATTCCAGTTGGCTTTCTTCGCGACCAGATCAAGAAGGTCCAGCTGACGCTTCTGACCTTTTAGGAGACCACGCCTGAATTGATAAGGATCCTGCTTGGCTTCATAGGCCAGTTCGTCAATGAACGACTCGGTAAAAAACCCGTGTTGTGAATGATCCACACTCCGCCATGCGCCAAACGGAATATGTGTCGGACTATCGACATAGTGTATTCGTTGGTTTGCGATAGCATACGGAACATGAGGTGCTTCTATCGGCTCATGTTTATCCACATATTGGTTTTCCCAGGCGATCGGCATACCCTTTTCATCCAGCGCTGCGCGAAAATTCGAGGCGACCGCCGGGCGATAGTAGTCGTGTTGAACATCTTCTTCGCGAGACCAGATGAGTTTTACGGGTAATCCAGCTGATTTTGAGATTCTTGCTGCTTGTATGGCGGCATCCGAAACGGATCGTCGTCCAAAGCCCCCACCAAGAAACTGGTTAGAAACACTCACCATCTCTGCTTCTATTCCAAGTGCACCGGCAACATCATACTTACATCCCAACGGATTTTGTGTGCCTGTCCAGATATCGCACTTCCCATCATGGAAGTGCGCCACGGCATTCATTGGCTCCATACAGGCATGTGCAAGATAAGGAACCTTGTATTGCCTTTCTATTGTACGAGCCGCCGATTCAAAAGCAGCGTTGGTATCACCACTCGCTACGTCAACCTTCGAGTCACCGGCTTTATTCGCCCTGTCCATGTCGTCCTGAAATTGACTGAATAATGCATCGCTATCGATGGATTCATGACCGGAATCAGACCAGCTTACATCCACTGCTGCCAGCGCCTGTTTTGCCTGCCAGTAGCCATCGGCAACTACGGCTACGGCATCATCAAGATTAATAACCTCAATAACACCGGGCATTTTCTTTGCTCGACTGGCATCCATTTTTTCGACATTCGCACCAAAGACAGGCGCGGCATTAATCGTGGCGTACTTCATATTATCGACAACCACATCAATACCGAACTGAGCACTACCATCTACCTTGGCAGGAATATCCAGCCTGGGTTTACTCGTGCCCATGATCGTGAACTGATCCGGCGTCTTGAGTGTGGGAACCGATGGTGGTTTTAGCTCACCAGCCCTGGCGGCAAAGGTGGCATACGGCTCCTGTTTCCCACTGGCTGCATGAATGAGCATCCCCTCACGCGTGGTGATTTCAGATGTCTTCACACCCCAGCTTGCAGCAGCCGTTTCAACCAGCATTTCTTTTGCCGCTGCACCGGCAACTCGCATGCCATAGACACCGGTGGCTCGAATGCTGGTACTGCCGCCTGTAATCTGAAGGTGCATTGCATTACTCACCTGCATAAACACACCATCTACCGTGCCGACAAGAATTGCCGGGATTTTCGCATCGCCGAGAATATAGCCCTTACCCAATGCATAATTGGCATACTCATCTTCAGCCGGTGCTTCGATAAAAGAAACATCTTCCCATTTTGCATCCAGTTCATCTGCCAGCATCTGGGTTAACGCAGTCTGGGCACCCTGGCCCATCTCGGAGTGAGGGACGATCGCTGTCACATGGTTGTCTTCATCAATTTTGACCCAGGCGTTAACAAGAGTCTCGCCTTCGCCGGCGACATACTTCGCCATGCCTGCTGCACGATGTCCGGGACGAATAGCGACACCGATAACAAGCGCGCTGCCACCAACAACACCCGCGGTAATGAATCCTCGTCTGGTCCACTTACCCATGCTGCACCTCCCCTTTTACTTTAGGGTCGAACACCTGCACAGCATTCGCCAGGCTTGTATTCGCTGCTCTTTGTATACCTTTCTTAATGCGACCATACATGCCACAGCGGCAGACATTACCTTCCATCGCGGTATCGATATCCTGATCGGTGGGATTGGGGTTGTCTCTTAACAAGGCAACAGCAGACATGATCTGCCCTGATTGACAATATCCGCATTGTGGCACCTGTTCTGCGATCCATGCTTCCTGAATCGGGTGCAAGGTTTCTCCGTCTGCGATCCCTTCTATCGTGGTGATATCTGCACCTTGCGCACTGGCAACCGTTGTAATACAGGAACGAATGGGCGTTCCGTTTAAATGCACCGTGCAAGCGCCGCATTGAGAAATCCCGCAGCCAAATTTCGTGCCCGTCAAGCCTAGATTCTCTCTTATCGCCCACAACAATGGGGTGTCAGGTGCTACATCGAGCCGATGCTCAACGCCATTTACACTTAACTTAATCATCTATATTGTCCTTGCTACTCGATTGTTCGTGCTATGTGTGTGTTATTTTTTTACTCTCTAAGCGTAGCTTAAAGCGAATTGGCAATAATAAATAGTCGCAGCCGACAGGTACAACCAGCGGGAAGGCGCTCGTTTCATATAACAAGGCGACATTTCCCGTCAATTATAAATCATTAGGGACAGGTCTATTCTCCTCTGGATTCAGATCAGTAACCTCTGTACCTTTAGAACAGTACCTTTAGAACTGTACCTTTAGATAAACCTAAGACGCTGGTCCCAGACGACCAAAACACAACCCTTTTTCAATAAGGAAAATATATGCCCGGCCCATTAGACGGCTATCGAATCCTTGATCTCACAACAGTCATTTCCGGACCCTTTGCTACCATGTTGCTGGCAGACCAGGGTGCTGACGTTATTAAAGTGGAATCTGTCCATGCGCCAGATCATGCCCGCGGAGCCGGTCATGGTGAAAACCAGTTCACGGCAACATTTTTGAACAATAACCGAAACAAGCGCGGCATATCACTTGACCTGAAGTCTGAAGAAGGTCGGTCCATACTGCTAAAACTGGCTGCCACCGCCGACGTTTTTATCCAAAACTTCAGACCTGGCGTGGTAGAGCGGCTCGGCGTGGACGAAGAGGCGGTCAGAGAAGTCGCACCCAATATTATTTACACATCAATTTCCGGCTTTGGTGAAACAGGCCCCTGGTCTCACAAACCTGTTTATGACCCTATTGTGCAGGCCATCAGTGGGCTTACCACAATACAAGGGGGCTCGGATGAAGAAAGACCCCGACTGGTGAGAACCATACTACCGGACAAGCTAACTGGCATGACTACAGCACAGGCAATATCCTCGGCTCTCGCCGCGAGAGAGAGAACGGGTGAAGGACAACACATTCGCGTGTCCATGCTTGATACGGTTGTGTCTTTTTTATGGGCATCTGATATGGGCGGGCAGACGTTTGTCGGCCGCGAAGTGAGTACCCAACGCGCCGCGACTTTCATTGATCTGATCTATGAAACAAAGACGGATTACATCAGCGTGTCTGCCATGTCGAATAAACAATGGCTCGCACTATCAGATGCAGTCGGGCATCCTGAATGGAAGGAGGATGAGCGATTCAAGAATCCAGCACTCCGTGATCTCAATGCTGACGAGCGACTCAACATGACCCAGGATGTCCTGCTAACTAAATCGGCAGAAGAATGGCTACAGATTCTCGATGACGCAGGCGTTCCCTGTGCACCGGTGTTAAAACGCAAGGATATGATCAACCATCCACAAGTCGTTGCCAGTAATCTGATCAAGGAAACAGATCATCCTGTGGCAGGTCGTCTGCGACAAACCAGACCGGCAGCCAGGTTTAGCAATGCAGAATTTCAGTTTAATCGAGGCGCACCGCTGCATGGTGAACACACGGATGAGGTGCTTGGGTCCATCGGTCTGAGTGAAGAAGAGGTCTCCCGCCTGCGGGAAAATGGCGTGATCAAATAGAAACAATCGAACAATTGATAGCCGTTTCCCCAGGTCTTTTCCGAACCTTCACGCGGAAAATTCACGCGGAAACTTCGCGTGCAAACATCCTCGCTGATGTATCGCCAATCAATCAAGGTTTTTTAAAACCACTTGGAGAAATTGAGATGTCGCTTCACGACGTGTTTGTTGGCATGTTTTTCACTGCCAACATTCTATTCTGTCTTGCCTATGTTGTGCGGGATATGGTCTATCTACGAGCGATTACTATCGTTGCGGCTTCATTCACATTCCCTTATTTCTATTTTCAGGAATCACCTCTCTACTCCGCAATCTTCTGGCAGTCAGCATTTATCATTATCAACGGCTTCAATCTAACTATCCTGTTATTGCGCATGCGACCTGTCAAGCTCACCGATCTGGAAGAAAAGCTGCATTTGCTCGTATTCAAAACAATGAAACCCAGGGACATGTTAGAACTGAGTCACTGCGGATCCTGGCGAGACCTGCAACCGAACGAGATAATGGTTCGCCAAAACGAATTCACCAACAACCTATCCGTGATTATTCAGGGTTCAGCCGCCATTATCATTGACGAGGAAGCCATCGCACAAATCGGTGAGGGAGACTTTGTTGGTGAAATGAGTTTTATCACCGGCCAGTCTGCCAGCGCCGATGTCAAAGCCTCGACCCCCATCAAGTACCTCACCTGGAACAGAAAAGACCTTGAGGCAATCTATCTGAAAAAGCCAAAATTAAGAGATGTCATGCAATCTGTCCTGGGGATTAACATGGCAGAAAAGCTACGCAGAACTTCCCAGACAGGTCAGTAGACCAGGCTCTCTCATAGGGTACCAAATACCCAATCCCATAAGGGTGAACTGACACCGAACCTCGATTCTTCAGAAGTGTAGTGATGTCTTAGATGATGACGAGTTAAGGCGATCATCGGTTTGCTTTTGAACGTAAAGTGATGGCTCGCATAGTGAAGGTAGTCATAGATCAGATAACCAACAATAAAGAACGCGAAAAATGGCTCTATCCAGGGACTGGGAATAACAAGTGAGAATAAAAACCATAACACCGCCATCACGATGACACCCCCTGCAGGTGGCATCACCAACCTACGCTTATCATTGGGCACATCGTGATGGACACCGTGGTAGAGGTACACAAGACGTTTTCCCAGCGCGCTCTTCGCCGGATAATGGAAAGGAACACGATGCACCCAATACTCGGTAAAGGTCCAGGTAAGAATACCGGGAACAATCAATACCGCTATCGATATTGGCGACATATCGTGCACGAAGAGCGCGCGCCATAACAAAAACAGGATCACCGGCGACCAGAAAAGCACTGGCACAGCCGGGTGAACATGCGTTAGCCGTTCAAGAAAATTATTTTCAAATAGCCGTACTGTCTTGGTTTTCATATCCATTATCAGGTACTCCTATGCAGCAACAGATGACAGTCCAT
Organism: uncultured Pseudomonadales bacterium; assembly: GCA_964489485.1. GTDB lineage: Bacteria > Pseudomonadota > Gammaproteobacteria > Pseudomonadales > Azotimanducaceae. The sequence goes on from CAZAZB010000114.1 coordinate 10,413, forward strand.
CGGGTAGATTACCCACCGCTCGACGAATCCTGAGAAGTGGCGTTAACCGATTAACAACCACAATAAAGACTCTTCGCATCGCATTCTTTGGACAATTCAACGCACGGACACCATGCCAGGAATGCGGCCCACGGCTGAATAATAAGCTGTAGTTTCCAATCGCTTCTGAAGCCGCCACCACCTCCATGTCTTCAAATTCCGGGTTTCCAGGGAGTGTGTCCAGATTCTTGTCATCCAGCACAACCGTCTGTCCACCCCACTCGGCTTTCCAGTCTGCCG
>CAZAZB010000115.1:0-4255 GCA_964489485.1 uncultured Pseudomonadales bacterium
CCTGGCTTGTTCTTTCCCTGCTTGACCTTACCTCACGACTATTCTCAGTTGATCCAGCCTGGTTAGTATTTGATTGATTTCTAACTGACCGCTGCCAGGAATCACTTCCCCGATCGAATTCCTGCCATCCGTCATCACCTTTCTTGTAAACATTGCCATCCTTCGATGCGTAGAGGTCACCCTGGGAATCCCTGCCGACGGTTGCTCTGGATTCACCATCAGAACGGGATATCGCTTTGCCGCCGGTCGATGATTCTAATTCTGTTCGCGTGTTGTAGCCGTCCCGTGTGGTTGAGCTTTGTAGCGTGTCGCCAGAATCATTGGAGAAAGAGCCTTCTCTTGAGACACCTGTTGAATCCCGAGTTCGTTCTATTGTGCCCTGATTGCCTTGCGACCCTTTAATACTCGTCGTACTTTTCCCATTTTCATAGACACCGGATATCTCTGCTGTACGGCCGTCGGCGGCGGTAATGTTTCCTTGTTTCGTAATGGAACCATCTTCTTGTCGTTGGCGCGTCACGACGGAACTGCCACCGTCAGATGTCTGGCGAATCGTTTCAGACCATCCATCGTCGATGTCTACCTCTCGCTCGGTTAGCAAGGTCTTACCATTTCTGGTGCTCTCGCGTTCCATTTCGAAACGTTCCTTGTCATCATCGTAGTATCTTTGTGTTTCGGAATAGACCTGGGTTCGTGGATTGTAACTCTCGCTGTAGCTTCCCCATTCATCTCCATCCCAGGCGGTTTCGACGTAACCATATCGCCCCGTGTTCGGGTTGGCGAATTCGTTGTAGCTATAACCCCCATAAGGTCCGTGCCAGACAGAACGAGTGGTATACCGGCCTGAATGAGGATTGTAGTAGTTACCATGACCGTAAGACATAAACAGAGAGTAATAGAGCAGCCCGGCATAAGGAGGGTAATACCAGCCGGTACCGTAGACCGGGACACCGTATGAAACATAGATTCCGGAATTGTAACCCTGGGTCGCATTGTAGGTCACCGTTGTTGGCGTTGTTGCGGCAACCTGGACTTGTGTCACCGGGTAACTGGGTGAACTTGCCGGGATATCATAGATTGCATCGGGTACACGAAATGCGGTTCCCCATGAACCAACAGGACTATCAGCTTGATACCATGCGCCCTCATAACATAGGTAGTAGACATTCTGGTACTTGATAATGTTGAATGGTGTGTTCACCGCACGGGAAACACCGGCCGCGGTGACGTCCTGGAATTTTGGTTTGCCGTCAAATTCTATTTCAACGTCAAGAACCTCGTCTTTCGCCACAGTTTTCTCTACTGGCAACAAGGCTTCGAGAATCGCCAGTTTTGCTTCCATGGTACCCGCCACGGAAGAACGCACATACGCCATTCCATGATCCTCAGGGATGCTTGAAAACTGTTCTGGCAGGTCAGAAATGAAGTTCCAGCGAACGAGATCACTGGATTTGAACCATCGGCCCGATGTTAGAAAGTAATAGGTGTCATCGAGAAACAACAAGGGGCTGACCGTATTACTGACGAACTGAAGTCCGTTGGTATCGGGTATTTGCTCGAGCACTGGTTTGCCATCGATGACAATGAGTTCTGTTGGCTCATTGGAGAACAATATGGCGGGGACACTTCCCGTAAATTCCTTCAATGGATAGGCAGAACGAATGTTGGCGTACTCACCTGTCAGGTTAACAGATGCCAGTTCTGGTGGAAGACCCGAGGCGGCAGTCCAGCCGCTCATGAGATTATTCGAGGATTGCCAGGTGTCTTTATTCAACAGGTAGTATTGATCGTCACCGGCATCGTATATGACTGGCCAGTTAGCATTAACGATCAACGCCAGAGAAGAGACTTCGATCATCTGCTTGACTGGATCACCGTTAACGAAAAGTAACAGGGTGGGTAACTCAGTCACTTTAATAACAGGGGGCGTCTGGCTGAGGCCATCTGCCTCGGGTAGGTCGACAGCATCACTCGCCAGTGAATACAAGAAGATGTCTACCGGTATTTCAAGGCGATTATTCTGTGTCGCACCTCGCAGAGCCTGTTCCATTTCAGGGGTGCCCTCATTCACAAAAGTCACCGTGTCAACCTGTGGATTGGTGACGATGACAATTCGTTCATCCAGATCAACCCGGGTCTCTCCGGAAATGCCAATACTGGCAAGGACAGGCTTGTCGGTCCCTGGAATGGTGACTTCAACGGCCATTAACGCTTCATACCGTTTGAATTCGTCCCATTCCACAATCTGGGGGGCGTGAAGGGTCAACTCATTGTTACCCAGCGTTCTTGTCTGGGGAAACTTCCACAGGGGAGGGATGGTACTGGTGCCAGCATCCAACGACGTGCTGGCATCAGCTGAAGTATCAGGGCCGCTGGACTCTATTTTCTGAACAGTTTCCTGAACGGTATCCTGAACGACTGGCCTTAATGAAGTGATTGCTGGCGTGGGGTCCGCATGATCGGCATCCGTACAGGCACTCAGCGATAGTATGAGGCCGCAAAGTAGCAGACTGGGACGAGTGGCTTTGTTCATACCTTCCTCTTTTTAACAGATACTAATTTTTGTCCAAGAAAAAGGGGCTGTGCAGCCCCTGGGTAGGTAGAAATAGGGAACAACGACTGATGTTGATCCGGATTGCACTGATGGACCCAGCAGGATAGTGTTGATCCAGATTACTGGACAGGAACTAGCTTACTGTGTAACCGCGGCCTGTCAGACAAACACCATAGGCCTTGTCGAAAGTTGCCTTGTTCTGGGCGTTAATTCCCTGCGCTTGCTGCTGCTGCTGTTGGTTCTGTTGTTGTGCTGAACGATTACGGCTGTTTTGTCTCATTCGCCCACCCACAGCACCAATTGCTGCGCCGGTTTTTGCTCCATCACTGCCATCGACGATTCCGCCAATAATGGCCCCTCTCATCGCGCCACCGACTGCTCTACCTTGTTCCTGCGGAGGTGCGACAGGTGCTGTCGCCTGTTGGGACATTGGGTCGATCCCGGTTTGGTTTCTAGCCCATACATAACATTCACCTTCATCATCTTGTTGTTGTGCAGGGCTTTGTCCCTGACCAGGGTAGATGATCAAGTCGGCGAAACTGGCGCTGGAACACAGGAGCAGGGTTAGAATTGATGAGATTGTTTTCATTGTTTTGTTTCCTATATTGTCTCTAAGTTGTTTTAAGCGAAAGTTGTTTTAAGCGAAAGTTGTCTTAAACTAAAGTTGTCTTGAATCAAGGTTGTCTTGAACTAAGGTTGTCTTAAATTAAAGTTGCTTTGATTTGAAATGGCTTTGCTTTGAAGTTCAGATGCAAAATTAGTTGCACGCTGAGCATAGCCACACAGTATATAGTATAAATCAGTTACCCCCGTCTGTGCAGGTGACACATCCCAGGCTATGCAGTTCATCCAGGCCGTCCCGGATTCTGGCGCCCCAGGTTCTGATCAATCGTTTCAATTCAGATCGATTCGTGACCGCATTGCTCTCGGTAACAACTGTGGGCTCAACCTCTTGTCTGTCTGCTACCCTCGCCAGTACTTCGTTAGTCCGCGAATCACTATATTCCATCACCAGTAGCGCACCGCCTAGATTCGTCAGATAAAAACTCTCTCTGGAATTGTTACTCGGCGGTACCCGTGACACAACATCTGACAGACCCATGCGGATACGAAGCACGTCCCGTCCGGGTTCCTCGACGATGGTAAAATACTTGCTCTTGTCCAATTCCTCTAACATGGCGTCTGTCACGGCTATTTTGATGCTCTCCTTCTGGGACTCTGACAGGGGAAATTCTTCTGCATTTCGATCATATCGATTTTGTGGGTCGACCGGCCTATATTGAATACCCAATCCTTCTAGCAACAGTTTGTTGTATCGACTGAGATCGATATCTGGCTTGACGTAGACAACTTGAGATTTAGAGTTATTAACCCGATGCAGCCCGTCGTAGGTGATTTCGGCTTCAGGTCCCAGCTGGATTGTCGGGGGCGTGGACGAACATGCGGCAAGAACGGAAACTAACCCCAGGATTGCCATCACTTTATTCATGCTCGTCCTCCACAAGTATTATTCAGCATTGTGCTTTCCATCAGCAAAGTTAGTTCCCATAGTGTGGAAATAGTTCACCCATCATCGTGCAAGACGACAGAAGGGGCGCCGACTGTCATCTATCAAGCCGGTGTCAGTGACGGGCTCCATCAATATGGAATATAATGAGACCTTGTTTCGCTACACCCGCCGTCACGCAGCCATCACGCAGC
>CAZAZB010000115.1:4355-10626 GCA_964489485.1 uncultured Pseudomonadales bacterium
CCAAGACCAATACCAGGGCCCAACTAATGATAGGTGTTTTTATGCGAACTTTTGTTCTCTTCTCTCTACTGGTGCTGCATCAGTCCAGCGTATTTGCGCAAAATAGTGAAGACTGGCGTTTCACGTTAGCGCCTTACCTGTGGATGGCGGGTCAAAAAGGAACGGTGGCCACCCTGCCTGGAACCCCTCCGGCGGATATCGACCTGTCCTTCAGTGATATTCTGAAAGAGCTTGATATGGCGTTGATGGGCGCCGGAGAAGCCAGAAAAGGGCGATTTGGGTTATTCGGCGAAATCTTCTTCACCCGAGTCTCGCCGGGCGCCAAGACACCGGGTCCGGGCTTTTCAGGTGTTAGCTATGATCAGGATCTTTGGTCGCTAAGTGGCGGTGGGCTTTTCGCCTTGTCCCAGGACGAGAGCCACAATCTTGATGCCGTTGTTGGGGTGCGTCGATGGGACCTCGACAATTCACTAAAATTTAAAGCGGGTGTTTTGCCTGGTTTCAAAGCATCGAAAAAGGAAACCTGGAATGATGTCTTTATCGGTTTGAAAGGTCGAAAAGAGATCAATGATCGCTGGTTTGTTAATGGCTGGGGTTATGTCGCTGTGGGGGGGGATTCAGATTCTTACTGGGACTTGTTCGGTGGTGTAGGCTACAAGTTTAAGTCTTTTTCGCTCGATGTTGGCTATCGGCATCAGGAAGTCGATTTCAATAAGGATGGGTTTATTTACGACATCAAAATATCGGGACCTATTGTGGGGTTTGTTTTTGATTTTTAGTCGGTGACCCGATGCCCTAAACGTGAAACGACACAATAAGAGCGGGCATGTTCATTCTAGTTGTGGGTGAATAGGCTGCCTTGTGGGGCACTATACGGGTCTTTTATGTGTTGAATGATGGAGACTAGTTTGTTCAAATATGTGCCCGTGATTTAGCGCTTTCAGCATTAAGGTGAGAGTTGGTGTTTACTGGGTTACTATCAGCGAATGGTACTGTCAGCGAATGGTACGATCTGCGGATAGCGGGTTTGTTCTGTAAAGTTTGTTCTATAAAGTTTGTTCATGTTGAGTCAATTGTTCATCGAGGTTTTGAATGAGAAATATCCTATTAGTAAGTTTTTGTCTGATGAGCCAGGGTGCTATTGCAGAGCCGACCAATCCTGGCTTAACGGACACGTGGCAGTTTAGTCTTGGGGCGTTGAATCAACAAGCTGATGTTAAGATCAGGTCAACCCAATCAGGCGATGCGCCAGTTGATATCAATCTGGATGATCTGGGGCTGAGTGATTCAGAGGTAGTTCCTCAATTCGGGGCAAGGTGGCGAATCAATGATAGATGGGCGATGAACTTCGTCTACTCCGGTTTTAAGATCAACAGTAACAAGACAGTGGACAGGACATTTAATTTTGATGGTGTGGAATACCCCGTTAATGCGTCGTTGAAAAGCAAACTCGATATCGACCTCTATGTTTTAGCGGTTGACTATTCGTTCGGACGTTCTGATAAAACCGAGTGGGGCCTGGGAATAGGCTTACATGGAATAGGCTTCAACACTGATATCAAGGGCGATTTCAATGGTACTCCTCTGGCAGCATCAAGCGAAGATTTTCTTGTCCCCCTGCCTAATTTTCGAGCATTCGTGCGTCACGCCTTCTCTCCCAAATTATTGGGCAGCGTCAGTGCAGGCTGGTTAGGCATCAAGGTGGGAAAATATGATGGTAGGCTGGTCGTTGCCAGTGCGACACTGGATTATCGTTTCACTAATAGATGGTCTCTTGGACTCAACTACCAACTCACCGATATCGATCTCGATATTGACCGGCAGAACAAGGACAGCAATTATCAGGTCAGGCTGGATGGGTTCTCTCTCGTTGCCCGGTATAGCATCCCTTAAATGGGCAAGTGATCCAGGCGCTAACATGCGCGGATGCATCCAAAAACTATAATAATCAAAGGGTCCTGTCATCATGGATAACGACCACAAAATCTTACGTCTGGTCATTGAATCCAGTATTCGGCTGGTTGTTCTTGGCCTGCTGTTTTATTTCTGTCTCCAGATTGCAAGACCCTTTATTGGCGTGGTGGTCTGGGCCATCATTGTTGCGGTTGCTGTGTATCCTCTTTATTTGAAAACCCTGCCTCTTTTTGGCGGCAATCGAGGTCGGACTGCAACCAGCCTTGTGCTCGTTACATTGGTGCTGCTTATTGTGCCGGTTGTGACCATCACAGGGTCAGTCGTGGAATCTGTGCAGGGTATTACCTCACAGATTGAGGCCGGAACTTTTAAAGTTCCACCTCCAAATGAAAAAGTAAAAGACTGGCCGCTAGTCGGCGAGAAATTACATGCAGCCTGGTCAATGGCGTCAGAGAACCTTGCCAACGCCGCACAAACCTACCGCGATCAATTAAAGAGGGCTGGGCAGTCGGCCATGGGTATGTTGGGAGGGTTTGGTGGCGCATTATTTGTCTTTATTTTTGCAACCATTTTTGCGGGTGTCTTCCTTGCAGCGGGTGATGCGGGTCATGACTTTGTCGTGAAATTAATGGCACGATTGACGGGCACAGATGGTCAGGAAATGACGGATCTTTGTGTCAAAACAATCAGAAGCGTTGCACAGGGTGTCATCGGCATTGCTGTCATACAGTCCGCACTTTCAGCCATTGGACTTGTCACAATCGGTGTACCGGCTGCTGCCTTGTGGTCTCTATTGGTACTCGTACTGGCGATTGCACAACTGCCGCCGCTAATTGTTCTGGGGCCTATCATCGTCTGGGTTTTTTCGGCATACGAGACCATGCCTGCCGTGATTTTTATGATTTACGGGATCGCTGTTAGCCTCAGCGATGCCTTCCTCAAACCTTTGCTATTAGGCCGTGGAATGGATATTCCCATGCCGGTTATCTTGATTGGTGCCATTGGCGGGATGATTTATGCAGGGGTCATAGGACTGTTTATCGGCGCAATTGTTCTGGCGATCGGTTATAGCGTCTTTACACATTGGCTCGAACCAACCAGTGAAGAATCAATAAACGATGAGTGAATCTAAAGCGACAGGTTCGACTGACGCCTCGGCAGAGGAAAGCACGATTTCTGAGGATAACGCTTCCATGGACGAGGGTTCGCGAGCAGCGGAAGACAAGTTAGTGCGGAAAATGACCATTCGCGTTCTGGTGGTCAGTTTGATTTTCTTCGTCTGGTATATCGCGGCTGATCGCATGACCCCGGGTACGAATCAGGCGAGAGTTAGAGGTTTTGTTGTGCCGATGGCGCCTCAGGTCTCCGGTGTCGTGACCAATGTTCACGTGGCCATGAATCAGAGAGTTGAAAAAGGTCAGGTGCTGGTTCGGATAGACCCTGACAATTATAAATTGGCCGTTCGTCAGGCAGAAGCAGCCCTGGAGAAGGCCGGACAATCGGTCGGCGCGAATACAGCGGGCGTCAGTTCCGCTCAGGCAAAACTCGTCGAAGCAAGGGCAAGCCTTCGCAGTACCCAGGCGGGTGCAGAGAGAATCATCGCCATTGAAGATACGGGTGTCGTTACCCAGGCAGAGGTAGACAAGGCGAGAGCAGATATCGCCGGTGCACGGGCACGAGTCGCGGAATCAGTGGCTAGTCTGGAGCGTGCCCGGGAAAACCTGGGTGCAAAAGGGGCCAACAATTCTGATGTCGTCAGTGCCATGGCCAAATTGGAAAAAGCTCAACTGGATCTGTCCCGTTCTGTACTCCATGCACCGGGAGATGGCGGCGTCACCAATGTCCGGGTTCATGTAGGTTACTACGCGAATATCGGACAATCACTGATGACCTTCATTTCCTCCAGTGATGTCTGGCTGGAAGCCTATATGCGGGAAAACAATATCGAACATATTAATGAAGGAGATCCAGTCGATATTGTGTTGGATTCCAGACCCGGCAGGATTTACAAGGGAACGGTGACCAGTGTTGGATTTGGTGTTTCCGATAGCTCTGGTAATCAGATAGGTGAACTCGCCACCGTTCAAGCGCCATCAGGTTGGCTACGGGATGCACAACGGTTCCCGGTCATTATCAGCTTTAATGACGATACCACCGTAGGTGCGCGCAAAGAGGCGGGGCAGGCAGATGTTGTTGTCTACGCGACCGACAATGTCTTGATGAATGCGCTTGCCTGGTTGTGGATCAGGATTATTGCGTTTCTGTCATATCTCTATTAGTACCAATCAGGCTCAACGATAGTACAAGGTCAAAGAGCCCAGGCATTTTGTAAAAAAGGTTTAAGTGTGTTCTTTGTACCCGGTGAGAGTGACTATCAAAGTAAAGTAACCCGGTTGGTTCTGGGTATTACACTTGGTTTTGGCATCTCACAGGTGGCTGAACTTCCCCTTGCCTATCTCCTGCCGATATTCCTGTCCATGCTACTAACAGGGCCGCATATCAATTTGAAAATGGGCATTGGCTTTATTGTCGTTATATTACTAGGGTCGTTGCTGGGCATGTTACTGACAGTGACTGTTGTTCATTTCCCCATTGTCTGTTTGTTGATTATTTCATTGCTGATGTTTCATATTTTTTATGCCTCAAATAAGGGGCTTTCACCGATCCTGGTCGTGATGTTATTGATAGGTGTTACGGCTATTCCATTGGTCGGCCTACAGTCCAGTGCGCTGGCGTGGATGATCGTCAAAGGACTGGCAGCTGGAGGGACCGTCGCGGTGATACTAACGATGATGCTCTTCTGGCTGATTCCTGAAGTGAAACAGGTCGATCAGGTTGCAGCGGTAAAACCTTTGATGGGTAGCCCCATGGAATCCGCTTTACTGAGCACTTTGGTTATTCTCCCGCTTGTTTTCGTGTTTTATACATTTTCTTTAACGGGTGGAATTCTCATCTTCGTATTTTCCGCAATTTTAGCCCAGACCCCGGATTTAACTGCCGGGATTAGAAGTAGTTTAGGGCTACTCATTGCCAATGCGCTGGGCGGTGTCGTGGCGATTATCGTCTACATCATGTTGGTTGGTGTGCCAGAGTTTGTCTTTATGCTGCTGCTCATCTCTCTTATTTCTCTGCTGTTCGCGCCCCGAATATTTTCATCCGATCCCAGGGCGGCACTCTTTTCAACTGCCTTTACAGCGGTCCTTTTATTGGTCGGAAATAGCCTTGGAGATACGAGTGCCAGCGCAGCGGTTAATTTTCTGACCAGAATACTGCAGATAATGATGGCTGCTTTTTACATTGTCTCTGCTTTCTATCTTATCAGCCGATGGTTGGGTCACCAGAAAGACGCCCGACCACGTCAATCCGTTGACCATGAATCTGCAATGATTGCTGAACCTGGTCTTTAGTTGGTGGTTGCCGAATATCTGACTATGACTTGTTCGGTTGGGGCGGCTGCACTAGAATCCGAAATTCAAAAAAGGAGTTATCCATAATGTACAAGACTATAGTCGCTGCACTAATGCTGGTTGCGTTAGGTGCCTGTTCCAGTAATCCCCCGATGATAGACTATGATCCCGCTGTCAGCTTTACCAAGTACAAAACATTCGCATTTATCGGTGAGCATCCATTATTGAGAGCTGAAGGTGCCGCTGGTGCGAGTCCTTTGCTCGAAGGTCGATTAATGCAAACAACGGAGAATATTTTGTCGGCACGAGGTTTTAAACGCGTTGCGGACAGGGAAACTGCTGATATGGCGGTCGGATTCACGCTGGGTGGGCGGGAGAAAATCCAGGTCAATAGCTACCCTGAACCCTATCGACCCTACTATGGTGGCTATGGCCGTGGCTGGGGTGGTGGGTATTACGGGGGTGCCTATGGGGGCTCACAGACGACAGTCAGGCAGTACACAGAAGGTCAACTAGTCATCGATATGTACGATGTCAGTGAACACAAACCCATCTGGCATGGCAGCATTACGAAGCGAATCACCGATAAAATGCAGGAAAATCCACAGGAAACGGTGGACGAGATTGTGTCGGGTATTTTAGCGACCTTCCCACCCCAATAGAACCTACCCCAGTAGAACCTACCTGGGTTTGCAGGAGGTGAGTCATCCTCATCTCCTTACGCTCGGGGTTGTTGGCCTGGGCGCTATAGGTCGTGCCGGAAGATGGGTTGGCGGCGGCCGGGAGCTGGGAGGTCGGTGAACTGGCGGTCTGTGGTAATAAGGAGGTCCAAAGCCACCTCTTGGATAGTAGCCAGGGTATCCGTATCCGTATCCGACGCCATACGAGACACCGACCGATGTGCTCACAGATGATGAGTCACAGCCACTGAGTAGAAGTGCAGCCAGACA
>CAZAZB010000116.1:0-10617 GCA_964489485.1 uncultured Pseudomonadales bacterium
GACTCAAACTTATTTTGGCAGCGGACCGCCGCCAACGCAATCCTACTTTCTAATCGCTCGTTTAGATAATGACAAATTTAAAATTGATAGTGATTCCAATGCGATATTTAATCAAATTAATACCTCTGACCTAGAATATGGTGCATCCATTTCCGCAAATGAACGGGAATTATTTTTTACGCGCCTCTCCTTCCAAAATGGTGTTAGATTTACAAATTTTCACGCCACACGACCTAATAAACGGGCACCATTTTCTTCACCAAGGCCGATAAAAGCCATCACCGGATTTGCCGAGGCTCCGGCCATTACTGCAGACGGTCGATTGTTATACTTCCACAAGAAAACTGGTGATCGCTTCGAGTTATGGGTTCTGGAACGGACCAGAAAAGAGTAGGTGGCCACTGAAAATTTAAGATCCATCAGAGCAAAACAAGGAATATTCATTGAAATCTATCAATTCAATTGAAGAACTAGCATGTGTCTACGGCGAACCGACTGCGCCGGCTCTTTGGAAGGAGATTGACCACATCAATGATCACTACAAAGCATTTATCGAACAATCTCCATTTCTTGTTTTAGCCACTCGTGGCCGTAATGGTATCGATTGTTCTCCTCGCGGAGATCCTGCGGGGTTTGTTCGCGTTGTTAATCAAAACCAAATTTACCTTCCTGATAGAAGAGGCAACAACCGCCTGGATTCACTGAGGAACATTATTAATAACCCTGGTGTCGGTATCTTGTTTCTCATACCTGGTGTGGGGGAAACCATTCGTCTTCGTGGTGAAGCGGAGATAATCATCGATCAAGAGCTTTGTGAGTCCTTTTCAATAAACGGGAAACCGGCGACTAGCGTGCTCTCTATTTCTGTTGCGAAAGTGTATTACCAATGTCAAAAAGCCATTGCTAGATCAAGGCTTTGGGATCCTTCAGGACACATCGAGCGAGATAAGTTACCCACGGCCGGTCAGATGAATCAAGTATTTTCAGAGATGAATAATGTGGACTTCAATGCAGAGGCCTACGATAAGAATTATCCTGAACACATGCAGAAAACGATCTATTAGTTCTTTAGTGTTCAAGAATATGGGAATCAGGCCATTGGAGGTTGCAGATCAATCGCATTAGACAGAACGCGCAGGATTGGTTGCTGGACCATCCGCCGTTAAAAGCTGATATTCAAATGATTCGGCGCTATTTTGACAGCGAAACTCAGCATGGTGAGATACGCAATCCCCATCCGGAGGTCCCGGTGGCTGAATCCGTTCGGCGAAATGCAAGATCCTCTGCTGTGTTAATACCCATTATTGATTCAGCGGTGCCCTCTTTAATCGTAACAAGGAGACACGCGAAGATCCGTTTTGGTGGCCATGTCTGTTTCCCCGGCGGACTCCAGGATGATGATGACCCTTCATTACAACTAACAGCGATGCGCGAAGCAGAGGAAGAGATCAATCTTGACAGGAAGTATGTTGAGATTCTAGGAGAGCTTGGCCCCTACTATACGCAAGCAGGTTATCGGATCATCCCCGTCGTCGCTTTGGTTGCACCGGGTTTTCAGCTAGAGGCGAATCCTGATGAAGTTGATGAAATCTACGAAATCTCACTAGATAGCGTGCTCGATGCTCGGAGCTACAATATAAGCTGGCATGCGCCGGGCAAAGGACATATGGCCTACACGCAAGGAGACATTCGCATTGCCGGGCCGACAGTTTCTGTCATGGTTGGTTTTTATGAGGCGTTGCTGCAGTTTAACCCGGGGGATCACTAGTGTTCGCAGCTATCCTTCCTGCAGCAACGAAAATTCTGAATATGGGCTGATGCAAGTATCAGCCCGCCGATACTCGTGACGATCCTTTCCCCAAGGAGGCCAAAAACCTCATGCCCAAAGAGCGCCGTAAAGGTCAGTGTGATAAGTCCAATAGCGCCCAGTGCCATGGTTAACCGATCTTTATGTTTGCGGCAGCCCACAGTTAATGCCACCAGGCTGGTGGGTAGAATTAAAACCAGCATGATCAGATGAAAATACTGCTCTTCCAGCAAACTGCCCTGAACAATGGGAAACAACGTTACCAGGACGGGCAGGGCGAGGCAGTGCACCATGCAGGTGCCCGACATGATCACCGCTAGTCCATCCAGCGTCGTACCTTTTTTATAGGAACTGTTATAGGCACTGGTGTAGCTTTTTTCGATTTGGTCTTCCATCAGGGCGCCATTTATAACACATGACGGGAAAACTTGCTTATAATGCGTGGCAAAATACAGATGGAAAACGCTATGGCAAGTAGCCCCATATTCACCAAGTTGTTTGGTCGTTCCCCGATAGCACCATTGCAGGATCACATGAAGATATCTGCTGATTGTGCAGGGGTTCTGGTTGCCTATTTCGAGGCGGTGTTCGCTGAAGACTGGCAAGCTGCGAACGATAATTACGAGAAGATTGGCGCCCTTGAAGAACAGGCGGACAAAATGAAACGCGAGATTCGTATCAATCTACCAAAGAGTTTGTTTTTACCCGTGTCGCGCTCAGATCTGCTTGAACTGCTACATATGCAGGATCGGATTGCCAATCGATCAAAGGATATCGCCGGTCTGGTACTCGGACGAAAGATGCCGGTTCCGCAGGAAGTAAGAGCGCTGCTGAGGGAATATGTTGAACTTTCTGTTGCTGCCACGTCCATTGCCCTTGATGCTCTTAATGAACTGGACGATCTCATCGTACATGGATTTAGTGGCCGTGAAATTGAGTTGATAGAAAAAATGCTGAGTAACCTCGGCGACGTTGAACACGAGTCCGATGTCAAACAGATCGAAGTTCGTAGAACGCTTATGTCAGTCGAAGCCAAATTAAACCCAATTGATGTGATGTTCTTGTACAGAATTATTGACTGGATTGGTGACCTGGCAGATGACTCACAGACAGTTGGCAACCGCATGTTGTATCTGATCGCAAGATAAAACCACACAAACGTTAGTTATAAACGATAGCGAATATAGGGCGAATTCGATGGGTGTGATTGAAAACTACGGCATGATATTGATGGTATTGGCCATCATTTTTGGGTTTTTTATGGCCTGGGGTGTGGGTGCCAATGACGTCGCCAATGCCATGGGTACCTCAGTGGGCGCCAAGGCGATTACCATCAAGCAGGCGATTTTCATTGCCATGATTTTCGAGTTTGCTGGTGCTTACCTGGCAGGGGGTGAAGTCACCTCGACCATCCGCAAGGGTATCATTGATCCCGAACTATTAAGCGCAGAACCAGAATTGTTGGTTTACGGGATGATGTCTGCGCTGTTGGCGGCAGGTATATGGTTATTGGTTGCCAGTGCCTTCGGTTGGCCGGTTTCCACCACACATACTATCGTCGGCGCAATTGTTGGCTTTGCTGCGGTTGGTATTTCTGTCGATGCAGTCAACTGGATGAAAGTCGGTGAGATCGTCTCCAGCTGGGTCATTTCACCTGTACTGGCAGGCACCATGTCCTTCCTGCTATATCTTAGCGTACGTCGCTTTATTTTTAATACCGGTGATCCTTTTCTGAATGCCAAGCGCTATGTGCCGGTTTACATCTTTATGGTTGGATTTGTGATTTCGATGGTCACCATGGTGAAAGGGCTAAAGCATATTGGGCTGGATATCTCTTTTAAGGAGGCGTTGGTCTATTCATTGGGTACGGCAGCTATTATCTGCTCGATAGGTATTATCGCAATCAGTCGAATCAAACGCGTCGGTGGATCTATCCATCAGGACCTGATCAGCGTTGAAAGAATCTTTGGTGTACTCATGGTGTTTACTGCCTGTGCCATGGCATTCGCGCATGGGTCAAACGATGTCGCTAATGCGATCGGTCCGCTTGCGGCGATTAACAGTATTCTTTCCAGTGGTGGTCAGGTGGCACAAAAAGCGGCTATGCCTGTCTGGTTATTGTTTCTCGGCGGCAGCGGTATTGTTGCTGGTCTGGCGATGTATGGCTACCGTGTGATCAGAACCATTGGCTCTCACATCACAGAACTGACGCCGAGTAGCGGATTTGCCGCAGAACTCGCAGCCGGTACAACGGTGGTGGTCGCGTCTGGTCTGAGCTTGCCAATTTCTACGACTCATACCCTGGTGGGAGGTGTTCTGGGTGTTGGACTGGCGCGAGGGCTTTCAGCACTGAATCTGCGCGTTGTCGGAACGATTTTTGTATCATGGGTAATAACGCTACCTATCGGCGCCATACTGGCAATTATTTTCTTCTTTATGTTTAAAGCCATATTTGGAACAGGCTAAGCTGTTTCAGTATTGCCTTGCGCACAAACGTCGATGCTGACCGGTATGCCGGTCATGAAGGATTGATTGCTTAGCTTTTCATAGCTTCCTGGACCAGAAGGCAATAGTTCGTTGGCGTTAACACCTGCGTATTTCTTTGCAATACGCATACCTGTTTTTTGGTTACCCCAACCATGGGTCATGGCTACAGTTCCCGGCCTGAGAGATTTATCGACCGATACGACGGTTGTAATGGCTCCATATTGGTTTGATATTTTGACATTCGAGCCGTCGCCAGCATTAATCGCTCGCGCATCGTCAGGGTGCATATAAATCGGATTGACGAGGTGATGCTCTCGCTTGAGGGATTCCAGATTGTGAAACCAGCTATTGTTCATATAGTTGGTTCGCCTTGAAATCATTTTCAATTGATCGGGTGATTCAGCCTTTAGCTCGTCAAATATGGCAGAACAATGATCAAATGCCTCGGTGAACTGGGAAGGGCAACAATCGACTCGCCTGGACTCGGTTTGAATCCACTGGGTGTAGAACTGCCCTGCAAGGGGTTTAGGTAGAACCGCTGTCTGATGTTCCATGTTCTGCAGAGCAGCGAAGCTAAGATCACTATGGCTCAGCATGTGATCAATCCGGCCAAAAAGGTCGGGTTCATCATCGTCAATGATGGAATCGAATCCCTGCGCCTGTTCAAGTTTTCCAAGAATCCACCATTCCGGCTTACGTTCGGCTTTTGGCGGGACAATAGAATCAGTCACCTGGACGAATGGTTGTGCCTGTAAGCCCAGGCCACCAAGATTGATGTCGGGGCGTTCATAGAAATCGGTCGCTGGTAGGATGTAGTCGGCATATTCAGCGGTTGCGTTTGCATAGATATCGATCACCACCACCAGTTCCAGTTTTTTCAGCGCTGCCTCCATCAGGTTGCTGTTGCCGACTGACAATAGCGGGTTACCAGAGATGATGACCAGACCCCGGATCGGATTTTCTTCTGCGAGGATCATATCTGCCATCAGATTGCCTGGTAGTGAACCACGAACTTTTCTCATTTCTCCAAATGGTCCTGGTTCATACCTGATTTCTTTACCAGGATTTCTACCTGCTTTGGCTGCCGGGTAAAAGCCTTCGGAATACAAATTCCCGCCGACCTTGTCCATGTTGCCTGTCACCATGCTGAGCATGAATAGTAACCAGTAGGCGAGGGTGCCCTGCCGACCCATGTTTGCGCCAGTGGACATATAAACCGCAGCACTATCTGCGGCAGCGAACTCGTTAGCCAGTTTGATTATCTCGTCTACACTGATACCCACAACATCTGCGACATTGCCGGGCGTATAGTCCTTAATGAATTGAATAAGTCCATCAACATTGTCGGCATGTTCGCTGAGATACGCCTGATCGAACTGACCCGATGCATAAAGATGTTGTAGCATTGCCGCCATCAGATAGACATCGGTGTCCGGCTTTACTTGTACCAATTCACCTATCCCCTTAATGGACTCGTTCTCCCTTGGGTCGACAAATCGAATCTTGGCGCCGCGCTTCTTTGCCGCTCTAAGAGCTGCCATGGGGTCAGCGATTGAGATAAAACTCATGTGCGAAATTCGTGGGTTGGAGCCGAACATCAACAGGTAGTCCGTGTTCTCGATATCAGGGATAGGGTGAATGGTGCTTGAACCAAAGAAGACCTCAGACCCGGCAAATTTGTTTGTACAGTCCTGGGTGCCGGAGCTGAAATTTGTCCTGATCTGGTTCTTAATCAGAAAGGAACCTATCGCTGGACCCGCTGTTGTATTGTAGGCGAGTGGGTTCCCTGTATAAGACGATATTGATTCTGGGCCATGGGTCTCTTTAAGCATTGCAATCTTCTGGGCGATCTCGTCCGCTGCCTGATCCCAGCTGATGCGCATCAATGACCCATCGCTTTGTCTTTTTTGGGGGTAGTTTAGTCTGTCCGGGTCTTTGTGCAACTCCAGTGTGGCAAGACCCTTGTGACAGGCAAATCCTCTGGTGACCGGATGATCTTTATTGGGCTTTAGTGAAATAATCTCATCATTTTCAACCTCGGCAATGAGTGCGCAAGAAGGTTCGCAGACCCTGCAGAATGTATTCACCTGTTTCATTTATTACCTTCCTTTTATTGCAATGGGAACGATTGTCACGTTAAGCAAATGTTGGACATGGTGTTCTTTGTTCTAGCCTCGTATCAGAACGCCTGGCAACTCGCCCGTATGTTTACCCTGTTCGAAAGTGACCTGCCCGGATTTAATCGTGTAGTCGTATCCCTCCACTCTTTGCACCAGCCTTTTACCGCCCGTTGGCAGATC
Source organism: uncultured Pseudomonadales bacterium (assembly GCA_964489485.1). Taxonomy (GTDB): domain Bacteria; phylum Pseudomonadota; class Gammaproteobacteria; order Pseudomonadales; family Azotimanducaceae. The sequence goes on from CAZAZB010000116.1 coordinate 6,595, forward strand.
GAATATCGCCTCGGGTCTAAAGAGTCGTAGTGCCTCGAAGTCGATGACATTGATATCAGCGACAAGACCTTCTTCGAGTAGGCCGCGATCCGTCATACCATAGGTATTGGCAGTTCGGCTGGTCAGTGATTGAACGATAAACTCCAAGGACAGCTTTTCTCCTTTCGTTCGGTCACGCCCCCAGTGTGTCATGATAAAAGTCGGCATACCTGCATCTGCGATAACGCCGCAGTGGGCGCCGCCGTCACTCAACCCCATGATGACATTGGGATGTTGCATGACTGCACGCTGAGCTTCCAGGTCGTAGTTCGCATAGCCACCCAGCGGTTGATAGAACAGCTCTTTTCCGTCCTGGGCAACCAGAAGGTCGTACATGACCTCAAGTGGCGACTGGTCTTTTGCTTCGGCAATACCTGCAATACTGTCCGCATAATCTGGTTCGTAGTTTGGATTTTCCCCCAGTGGAAATACTCGTGACATGAGCTCTTCCATCGAGCCAAGCATCGCTGATTTTATGCCGGACTCTTCACTTAGAATCTGCGCTTTGGTTGCGGAGTCCTGCATTCGAGCGACCTTTTCATCCAGAGGCAATTTATCGATCTCCGAGCGATAGGTTGGATGGCCCATAAAAGCGTGAAAATTACTTTGCAATCCATGAAGGACTCCCGTTGGTCTACCTGCCATCTGTGGCAGAATTTCCATTCCTTCTTTTCTTGCTTCTTCTGCGATTCTATATATTTTTCCGTTTTCGTAGGCGGCCTGTGACGTGGCAATTAGTGTGACTTTCTTTCCAGTTTCCCGGGCGAACTGTTTAACCCACTGCCATTCATCTTCATCCCCCAGGTTATCGGAAACCAGCTCAAATATGCCGTGGTCCAGCCCTTTCATAGCAAGGCCGAGTTCTAACATTTCATCACTACCGGCGAATGTCCCTGGCACATAGTCACCATGAACATCCTTGTGCAGGAGCGTTCGTGAGCTAGAGAAACCCAGGGCACCAGCTTCTATGCCTTCCCGAACAAGTTGTTTCATTTCAGCGATTTCCTCGCTGGTTGGATCCTCGTTGCCATTACAACGATCACCCATGACATAGGCGCGGATCGATCCATGGGGTACTTGTGTGGCAACGTCAATCGCCCGTGGCATTTTTTCCAGCGCATCAAGATATTCAGGGAAGGACTCCCATTGCCAATCGATTCCTTCTGCGAGTGCGCTACCAGGAATATCTTCAACCCCTTCCATCAGTTCAATGAGAAATTTCTCTGCACCAGGACGTACAGGCGCAAAACCGACACCACAATTACCCATCACTACAGTGGTGACACCATGCCAACTGGAGGGCGCCAATATCGGGTCCCAGGTTGCCTGTCCATCGTAATGTGTGTGGATATCGACCCAGCCAGGGGTGACCAATTTTCCAGCGGCATCGATGATGCGGGTTGCATCGCCTGTGATATTGCCAATCTTGCTGATTTTGTTGCCATCAATAGCGATATCAGCCGTAAATCTTTCTTTTCCTGAACCATTTATAATGGTTCCGTTTTTGATAATCAGGTCATGCATTCAGGGGTTCCTCGAGTGAATTTGTCGGTGGATGCTGATCAACATATCGAAATGAATGCAAATTGTCTAACCCTGGCTGGTTGCCAGGTGGCGAATCAGGAATCCTGAAGGAGAAGATGTCATGACCAAAACCGTAAAAGCATGGACGCGCAAGGGAAGTGAACAAATTGCAGATTGTCGTATTTTTACGTTGAATGAATCGCTTTCGGTATCCCCGGAGACGGGTGATGACCACTCATTTTATGTCATGGAGACGGCTGATTGGGTCAATGTCGTGCCGGTGACCGCGAGTAACGAGATTGTTTGCATCCGGCAGTTTCGCCACGGCACTCAGGAGATTACGCTGGAAATACCCGGCGGTATGGTTGACCCGGGTGAAGAACCCGTTGTCGCTGCGGCGCGGGAATGTCTTGAAGAAACCGGATTTGAAACGAAGGAGTTGGTTTCCCTGGGCGTATTGAGGCCCAACCCCGCTGTATTCAATAATCGGTTGCATACCTTTGTCGCGCCGAATGCACGACCTGCTGCAGATATCAGTAATACGTCAACGGAACAAACAGAAGTACAGCTTATACCGATGGAACAGATTGCAGACATACTTGTCACGGGAGAGATAGATCATGCGCTGGTAACGAGTACGCTCTGGCGTATGCTGTATTTTTTGAAGAAGTAGCCAGTGCCTGTCCTTAAAGTCGTGTATCTAGCCAATACAGGAAACCTAATCAATATGTTAGGCATACAAAATAGTCACTTACGAAGGCGCTGGCCGCAGTGATCTATGTTTCTGGACAAGAACTAGTTAAAGCGAGCGTATCAGAATTCAGAAGGCAGCAGGTGCGTGATTGTGCTGCATAAAGTCACTTCTATCTGGGTAGTGAAATGTCGCCTTCAACACCACGGGTGGTGACCTTGCCGCTGCCCTTGGCTTCGACCAGGAGATTGCCGGTAATGTTGGCGACGGTGATCGCGCCTGAACCGTCGCTGCCAATTGTGACATTGCCCTGAACGCCTTTGATCTTGATACTCCCTGAGCCATCGCTGCCCACTTCAACACTGGCAGAGACATCCCTGATATCTATGTCGCCACTACCATCGCGACCAATAACCACCGTACCTGAAACTGTCTCGATATCAATTTCGCCTGAGCTATCGCGGGGGATTTCCACGTTACCGACAACATCACGCACATCGATGTTACCGGAGCTGTCCATAATTTTGAGATCCCCGGTATTACGAATAATTTCGATATTACCGGAGGAGTCTCTCACTGTCAGGTTCGCTTTATTATCTCTAACCCGAATGCCGCCCGAGCTGTCATCAACATAGGAGACGGCGACATTTTCAATACTGATATCACCACTACTGTCCCTGAGCCGGGTGGTTAAAATAGCAGGAACCTTGAGTTCAATATCCATGTGCGCATATCTCGCATCAAAGTCTCTGTCTTGATAGGGGATAATGACTGTCACGATGAGCATGCTGCCACTATGTTCTACGTCGAGCGATATCCAGTCCAGCCATTCTTCTTCATCGGTGCATGCCTGCCCGGAGAACCGAATCTGGTCGTCCCTTGATGGGCGCACTTCGAGGCTACCGGCCAGAACATTGACTTCCAACTGGGTAATCCCCTCGGAGGAGAAATCTTGTTCAAAAAGCCTCGTTGCTGCGCAAGAATCAGCCAGAGTCGGCAGAGAGAGGAGGCTAGTGAACAGGCTTCCAAACAGGAATGTAGTTATTCTCAGGTCGCTCATATTGGTTTACTCAAGTCGCTGAATAAAGGTTAGACGCATAACAGGTGCACCTGGTTTAGAACGAATAGTAGAATTTTCATACGGGCTTCAACAGGTTTTTATAGTGCTCGTATTTGACGGGATCGATCTTGCCGCGACGCTGGGTGACGAGATGAAAGCGGGCGCGAGCCTGTTCCTTTTCGCCGAGATCATCGTATAGTTCTGTCGCCTTAAGTAGTGCTTGCCGTGACCGGGGATGATTGGGGAAGTCCTGGTCAAATCGATCCAACAGAACGACGATCATCTTTTTCTGTTCTTCCGCAATCGCGGCATCAGCGAGACCCAGTACAGTGGTGCCGGAATCCAGCTGGTAGTGACCGGTGGTATCTATCCAGATTTCAGTGAAGATCTTCCATGCTTGTTTTGAGTCGGTGCCCAGGAGTCGGGTGATATATCCCTGCGCCATCTTGTAGGACAGTCCGGGGTCTTCGAGGCGGCGTATATCTTCAAACCAACTGCCCTCATCGGCATAGCGGTTGTGTTCTAGTTTTTGATTGAGCCTATGCCAGGCTTCGCGCTGCTTGTTAGCTCTTAACAACTTATGCAATTTGTTGGTGAACCGGGCGCGTTCTGCATCGAGCAGTCGTTGCTTATCCTGCGCTGTTTGTTCCAGGCTGAAGTCGGTTCTGATTCCCAGTTTGTCGCGGCGATAGTGGAGCACGGCACCAGC
>CAZAZB010000117.1:0-10562 GCA_964489485.1 uncultured Pseudomonadales bacterium
CTCGATGGCAGGATTCGTCTTCCTGGTCTGGACAATTGCAAATCTTCTGCCCCGGGCACTAAGCCATCATCATTGGTATCAACAGGAATTTGAAAACTACCCGCCTGAACGCAAAGCGATATTGCCATTCGTTCTATAAAACAATCCAGCAAGCTGGTGACTAAGAGCGATTCGACCTTGCAGTCGAAAAAGTACCTAGTAGGGCAGGCAGCGAGACGAGCGTCAACAACATTAGGGTGGCGAGGGCACAGGTCAGTAGCACGCCGATAGAGTAAATACCCTGATGCGATGAGAATGCCAGGGCACCGAAGGTTCCCATGGTTGTCAGTGTGCTCAGAAAAACTGCGCGGGGCGTACTGGAATTGGCCAATTCGTCCAGATCTGGTGATTCATGGAATCGCTCAACAACATGGATGCCATTGTCTACACCCAGTCCAAAGATGAGGGGTAGAACCACGACATTTGCCATATTCAATGGCATGTCGACAAGCACTGAGAAGGCGAGGGTTACCACTGCTGTGATAGACAGTGGAATAAAAACCAGCAAGGTATCTACCAGGCTTCGTAACGCAAAAAGTAGAATGATGAAGATGCCAATAACCGCTAGCGCGATTGCCTGGGTGAAGGCATTGATCACGATATCTCCCACGCCGAGTTCTGTGATCAGCCTTCCAGTAGCACCCGTTACAATCTGTTGGACCTCCCCGGTGAAAGCGCGCATTGCCTTAACGGGTACGATGTCCTGACTGGGCGTGATAGTGACCAGAATTTCACCATTTGGGGAGACAAGGCGATTCCTTAGGTCCGAAGGAAGGTCGTTAAATGTGATGGGATCAACGTTTATCGCTTTTTTTAGCCAGTCCAGTTCCTGTAAGAGAAGTGGAATCACATTGCCTTCAAAGGTTTTCTTTATACTGTCATCCTGACCAATGAGACGTGACAATGAAGTGCGCAGATGGCGAACTGAAGTCAGCATGGGTTCGTTTTCGGGTCTAGTGTGTTCTGACATAGCCTGCAGATATTCCTCGCAGGCCATTAGAAGAGCCTGCATTGAAATTTCTCTTTGCACCGGCGTGTAGGGCGCAGGATTCAACGTGCCATAGAAGGTTTCCGTTAGTAGCAATTGGGCATCTTCCAGAATATATATTTTTTCTTCCTGATCCAGCGGGACATAATCTGATGGAATCTTAACGTCAGAGACGGTGGGAAGTTTCAGTAATTTTTCTTTGGCCAGTGTTGCCGCATTTAGATCCTGTGCGACATAACTGATCGCGTAGTCGGTGATTACATCCTGTCGTTGTAAATCTCTGAAGGTCATCATGGCTTCTGATCCAGGATCCTTTAACGACAGAGTGCTGTAGTCAAAGTAGGCATCCTTGGCGATGTAAGCGGCCAGCAGTGCGATAGAAAAAGTCGCAGCCACGATTGTTTTCCGGAACTTGTTTAAGCCTATTGAAAGTGATGTGATGACCGTCTTCGGTGGCATAGAGACGGGGCGACCAACGACTTCAAAGAAGGCGGGTATTACGGTGAGGCTGACGAATACAGCAATGATCATGCCGCCACCAGAAATGATCCCGAGTTCTGCAAGCCCCACATATTCTGTTGGGACAAAAGACAAGAATCCGATGGCAGATGTAATGCCACAAAGTGTGATGGCAGGTCCTAAATCGCGGTTGGTGCTGAGCAACGCCTGGTCAATATCCTTGTGACGCAATTCTTCCTGATAGCGCAAACTTAAATGAATGGCGAAATCGACGCCGAGGCCAATAAACATCACCAGAAAAATGATTGAGATAGTGTTGTATTGACCGACTGCGAGAATGGCATACGCGGATGTCCAGATGAGGCCGATAACCATGGTAAGGTAGGTGGCGGCAATAATCCGGACTGAACCTACGCCAAACACCAGAATGAAAAACAGACTCACCGCTGCAATAGCGCCGGCGAGTTGCGCACTGCTCATCGCGCTGAGTACTTCTCCATGGTCGAGTGGCACCTGCCCCGTCAGGCGGATATCCACACCATGTTTGATGGCAGGGTCCAACTCACTGATTGATTGCCGGATTTCGTTGAGGATCTGTTCATTCGGCAAACTGGTACCAAAGTCCTGACGGCCCTGGACGAAGATGATGTTATAGAATATTTTGCCATTATCCTCTCCGATCATTTCGTCACGCCAGGCGATCTTTGCAGGGTCGCCATCAATCGTTTGATTGATATTATTCGCTAGTAGCTCGGCAATTCTTGAGAAGCTCATCCCGGGATCTTCCCCGCTACCCAGAGCTTCTGTTAGCAGAGTGAATAGGCCACGAAGGTTGGGGTCATTAGCGACCGCAGTGAGGAATGGCTGCGCATCTGCCAGATTCGATACCAGGCTATCCAGACTGTCGGGATCGACAAAAAGCAGGGCGTGTTCGTCAAGGAAAGGATCATTGGATGGGCCATAGACAATCTGGAATAGCGCATGCTTTGCCGTTAGTTTTTGTTCAAGTTGTTTTGATGCGCCGGAGACAGCAGAGAGCTTTGGACCACTCAGCACGACGAATGTGTTGTTGGCGTATTGTGGGAAACTGTTCAGAAAATGCTCGTGTACAGCTTTCCAATCTGTATCCTGTCTGATCAGGTGTTCGGTATCTGAATTAATACTAAAGCGGCTTATGGCGATAGTCAGCGCCGCGAGGGTAATAAGGGCAACGATCGTCAGGATCTGGCGTGGTCGGGATATAACAAATCCCGTCCAGGATGTTAGGAGCTTGCTATACATAGTCGACATTCATGTAGTCGCTACCTGGTTGTGGCTTTAGCCTCATTGTCCTTAATCGTTTCGGTGACGTCATTGATGACACCGTTAATGCCTGATGTCTTGAACGCCCCGGCATAGGTGGCACGTTTCAGCGAAAGGTCTGAAACGCCATTGGCTACCACGTCGAATATTTTCCAGCCGGAGTCTTTTCTGATCAGTTGATAATCTAGATTAACCTTCTCTTCGCCTGCAATCAGTATGGTCCGAATGATGAGTCGATTAGTCGCAACGGTTTTTTGCTCCCCTATTTGAAAGGATTCCCCGGCGTATAGACCAAATCGACTGGCGTAACTCGAGACGATAACCTGCACCATCAGATCTCGAATGGTAGCCTGTTCTTCTGGTAATAGTTTTCGCCAATTTCGGCCAAGGGCAATACGGGCAACCGTGTTGGCATCGAATGTTGACTCTATAACATCTTCGAGCAACGCCACCCGAGCATCATAGTCTGATAGCTTCATCATCGCGATCAGGCTGTCATGAAACTGCTTAACAGGCCGGGTTGGGTCCGGGGCATCTTCCGCCTGGACACTGGAGGCCAGGATTAACAGAAGCCCCGCGAGAAAGGACCTATTCATTCTCCACAAATTCGACAACCTCCAGGTTAAAACCTGAAATTGCATTAAATCGAGTCGGTGAACTGAGGAGCCGCATTTGCCCGACACCGATATCACGCAGAATTTGTGACCCGGTACCCACGACTCTAAAGATACCTGCCTCACTCGTGTGTTTTTCTTCCGGTGGCATATCTGGAAAACTGTTTACCTGGGCGAGAGCGTCCGCGCGGGATATTTCATGACCCACCACGACAACAACACCTTTCCCTTCTTCTGCGATTCGCTTGAGTGAGTCCTGTAACGACCAGGTCCTTTTAAACCCAGGTCTCTCTGTGCCGATAATATCCCGGAGAGGGTTAAGAACCTGTACTCGAACAAGACAAGGGTCAGTCTCAGAAATGTCACCCTTTGTCAGTGCATAGTGAACGGCATCTGAAATTTTGTCGGTGTAGGTGCGCAGGTTGAATTCGCCGCTGGCGGTCGTGATCTGCTTTTCATCAACCAGTTCAATGGTTTTGTCATTGACCGCGCGATACTGAATAAGATCAGCAATGGTGCCTATTTTGATGCCATGCTTCTCGGCAAAAATTTCCAGCTCGGGTCGTTGCGCCATGGTGCCATCTTCATTCATGACCTCGACGATCAAGGCTGCTGGACCATAACCTGACATTCTTGCGAGATCACAACCCGCTTCAGTATGCCCGGCCCTGGTTAACACGCCGCCTTGCTGGGCGATCAGCGGAAAGATGTGGCCCGGCATCACAATGTCTGAAGGTGTGGCATTTTTTGCGACGGCGTCTCTGACCGTTTTTGCCCGATCCGCTGCAGAAATACCGGTTGTAATGCCATCTGCCGCCTCAATGGAGACAGTGAAGTTGGTTTCATGCATCGAATTGTTGTTTTCCACCATGAGTGGCAGATTTAGCTGTTTACCACGTTCCTCTGTAATGGTCAGGCAGATCAGTCCGCAGGCATGGCGGGCAAAGAAGGTGACGTGTTCTGAGGTGACCACATCCGCTGCAATGATGAGATCGCCTTCATTTTCGCGATCTTCGTCATCCATGATCAGTACCATCTTCCCCAGACGGAAATCATCGAGAATTTCTTCAATTGTATTAACCGGCAAGCTGCCTCCGAGACCTTTAGCTGTGATTCGATTATACCGAAAAGTTGATGCAATAAATCTTCTCCTTGGGTTTAAATGGCGAGGTATAATGGTGGCTGATTACATTGCACGGGCAGATCGTGACCAGACAGGGCTTCCTCTCGGAACTAAGAAAAATTTGTGGTGATCACCTCATTGAAGATTCATCGCGCCTGAAAGTCTATGAAACAGATGGCCTTACCGCCAAGAAGCAGTTGCCCTGGCTGGTAACCCTGCCTTCGACTATTGAGGAAGTTCAGTCTATTGTCAGATTGTGTGCAGTGCATGATGTCCCTGTGGTGGCAAGAGGAGCGGGTACCGGGCTTTCCGGTGGCGCGGTACCTCATCCAGAAGGTGTTTTGTTAAGCCTTGCAAAATTCAACAAAATTCTCGATGTTGATGAAGACAACCTTCTGGCGCGGGTGCAACCTGGCGTCACGAATCTTGCCATTTCTGAACATGTCAGCGACCTGGGGCTCTACTATGCCCCGGACCCCTCATCGCAAATCGCCTGTTCAATAGGTGGCAATGTTGCGGAAAATTCTGGTGGCGTCCATTGCCTGAAATATGGTCTCACCGTACACAATGTTAGAAAGTTAAAGCTGATCTCACCAGAGGGTGAATTGTATGAAGTCGGCAGCACTGCACTTGATTCTGCAGGTTATGATTTGCTCGCGCTACTTCATGGTTCGGAAGGAATGCTCGGGATCGTGGTCGAAGTCACAGTCAAACTATTGCCCACGCCCGAATCTGTTTGTGTTGTGATGGCAGGATTTTCTTCCGTCGAATCGGCCGCAGCGTCTGTGGGTGACATTATTGCTGCCGGGATTTTACCCGCGGGATTAGAAATGATGGACAAATTAGCCGTGATGGCAGCTGAAGCATTCGTTCATGCAGGCTACCCCACAGATGCAGAGGCGTTACTACTATGTGAGCTTGATGGCATGGCGGCTGAAGTGGATGTGCAGCTTGGCAAGTTAAAAGAAATTCTTGAAGCTCGTAGTGTAACGAGTTTTACATCAGCCACCGATGCCGAAGAAAGATCACGCCTGTGGCTAGGGAGAAAAGCAGCATTTCCAGCCGTGGGTCGAATAGCACCGGACTATTACTGTATGGACGGCACCATACCAAGGCGGGAACTGCCAGCCGTTCTGACACGCATTTCCGAGCTATCGGAATCCTATTGCCTTCAGGTCGCCAATGTCTTTCACGCAGGAGATGGTAATCTGCACCCGTTGATTCTTTATGATGCCAACAAATATGATGAGCTGCGCCGGGCAGAAGCCTTTGGAGCTGATATCCTGACCCTGTGTATTGAGGTAGGCGGCACGATCACCGGCGAACACGGTGTCGGTATCGAGAAGATTGACCAGATGTGTATACAATTCACCGATGAGGAGTTGACACTATTCCACGGTGTGAAGGCAGCCTTTGATGAAAAAACATTGCTCAATCCTGGCAAGGCGGTACCGACCCTGAATCGTTGTGCTGAATTTGGTGCCATGCACGTACATGTCGGAGATGAAAAGCATCCTGAACTGGAACGATTCTAATGCTTGATGGCGATCATTCAGAAACACTGGTCAGGCTGGTGCAGGAGTCGATAGATCGGGGAACCCCTCTTAATATTACGGGCGGGGGCAGCAAGCATTTCTATGGCTACCCGGTTGCTGAAGGGGTGACACGCCTCGATATGACGACTCATCGCGGCGTAATCGACTATGCGCCGGAAGAATTGATGATTCGTGTACGTGCAGGTACGCCACTCGCCGAGATCAATAATTTACTTGCCGAAAATAACCAGATACTAGGATTCGAGCCACCTGATTTTGATCATTGTGCGACTATCGGTGGCAGTGTTGCTTCCGGATTGTCTGGGCCGAGACGACCCTATGCTGGTGCAATCAGGGACTTTGTTCTAGGTATAACCATGATCACCGGTGAGGGACATATTGTCTCTTTTGGTGGCCAGGTGATGAAAAATGTTGCTGGTTATGATGTCTCACGGCTGATTGTTGGCGCCATGGGCACGCTGGGCGTAATACTGGATGTCAGCCTGAAAGTGCTGCCGGCACCTGAAGTAGAAAAATCTATCGCTACAAGTATGACAATCGGTGAATTACAAAAGAGTATAAGGCGGCTTAACAATACTGCTGTCTTGAGTGCTTCAAGTTTCGAAAAGGGAATGTGTTACTTAAGGTTCTCGGGTAGTGCTCTGGCGGTGGATGCTGCGATCTCGCGCTATGAAGGTAAATGTATCGGCAATGACTATTGGCGCCAACACATACGTTTGAACGATTTCAGTCCCCGCCACCGTCTATGGCGGGTGAGTGTGCTTCCCACTTCAACTTTGTTTCTGGATAGAGCGGTAAGAGTAGAGTGGGGCGGTGGGCTCCGTTGGATATTGGATGAAGATGATTTATCTGGCAGCGGTGAGCCTTCGGATCTTCGGCATCAAGCCAATGAGGTCGATGGGCATGTGACACTCTTTGAATGCAGTGCGCAAGCAATGAAAAAAACAACCCGGATCTTTCACCCGCTGCCTAAAATACTGTCTGACATTCATCAGCGGTTAAAGCTAAAATTTGACCCTGCCGGTATCTTCAACCCCGGCAGGATGTACCGGTAGCCTGGATGCAGACGACTATTCATCCAGACCTAAAAGGCCTGCCAATTGTTGCTGAGGCCAATGACATACTGCGGCGCTGCGTACACTGTGGTTTCTGTACGGCAACCTGTCCCACGTACCAATTGCTGGGCGATGAGCTGGACGGACCGCGGGGTAGAATCTATCTCATCAAGAATCTGCTGGAAGAAAATATCATTGACGAAAGGGCTGTTCAGCACCTTGATCGGTGCCTGACGTGTCGGGCGTGTGAAACGACCTGTCCTTCAGGTGTACAGTATGGAAGATTACTCGACATAGGTCGGGAATTGATTGCGCCTCGTACCCGGCGTCCCTTTCTGATTCGATTCAAAACATGGCTTTTAAGGCTGGTGGTTCCCCGTCGCTATTTGTTTGAACCCCTGCTGCGCCTTGGCCAGATGGTCCGGTTTTTGATGCCGGCAAATGTAAAGCAGAAAATACCAAAGAAATCTGGAAAGCTTCGAGTAGATCGTGAGAAATCGGAACTATTGAATCAACAGGCCACCAAACAACATCTAACGAAAGAACATCTAACGAAAGAACAGCTAACAAAAGAACAGCTAACAAAAGAACAGCTAACAAAACAACCAGTGCTTGTACTCCAGGGCTGTGTACAGCGATCTACCACACCCAATACGAATCAAGCACTGGAAAATTTGTTGGCAGCTCAGGGTGTGGGCACCGTTTATCTTACACAGGAAGGATGCTGTGGTGCTTTGGACTACCATCTGTCAGCCCATGACGCAGGATTGAATCGAATGCGAGAACTCATCGATCTCATTTTGCCGAAACTTGATAAGGTTGAATGTGTTGTCTCAACCGCGAGCGGTTGCGGGGTCACCGTCAAGGAATACCCGATTTATCTTGCTGATGATCCTGAATATGCTGCCAAAGCAAAACGAGTAGCTGCGGCAACCATGGATGTATCGACACTATTGTCACGATATCAGTTTGACTGTGAGAGATTACAAGTTGCGGTTCATACGCCTTGTAGCTTACAGCATGGGCAGTCCATCGATGGGGAAATCGAAAAAATCCTTTCAAGCGCAGGCATGGTTTTGGTGAAAACCAGCGAGTCTCATTTATGTTGTGGGTCTGCAGGCACCTATTCGATCATGCAACCAGAGCTTGCAGAAGCATTGCGGGATAGAAAACTGGAGGCCCTGTCGCTGGATGCTCCGCAGTGTATTGTGACGGCGAATGTCGGCTGCCAGTTACACCTGCAGTCGGGTACATCGCTGCCTGTGATGCATTGGGTTGAGTTACTCTGGCAACAATCTGTCCAGCGTTAGTACCATTCTGTCAGTACCATTCTGTTGGTACCGCTCCGTTCGAACCCATCCGTCAGTGCAACTCCATTTCTTCGATTGCGGCCATGAGTTTCTTCCAAAATGTTTGTTCCAGCAGCATATCGGTCTGCTCGATGTCATCTTCCATAATAAGCGCCACAACAAGTTGTTGACTGGGAACAATCGCAAGATGATTGCCGTTGTGCCCCCGGGAAAATAGCGCATCTCCTGGTGCATTTGGATTTACAACACCAGGCCGGCGGTACAGCTGATAGGGTACCAGGTGCTCCGTCTGATTATTATTCCACCAGAGCATTCCCCATGCAGGGTTTTCTGTTGAAGCGGGTGTTCCCAGCTGATCGAGGAAAAATTGGTCTGTTAGCGGTGGTAGGGCATGGTCTATGAGTCTTGCCCCAAAAGTCGCCAGGTCATCGGCGGTTGTTATGAGCCCGGTGATGGCTTCACCGTTGGGCAGATGTTTTTCCCGGTCCGCCCATTGGCTTGACTGCATGCCGAGAGGCTCAAATAGCCATTCCGTTGAAAGCTCGTTCAGTGTCTGATTCGCCTGAAGGCAGAGCAGTTCTTTCAGATAGTGGAAAGTAACGTTGTTGTAGCGCCAGGTGATACCGATTTCACCATCAGGATTCAGGTTCTCATCCATACCGGTCGTCATCCACATCAACGTTTCGATGGTGAGTTTCGCTTCCTCCCAGGGGCCGACATTTGTCCATTCGGGGGTCAGGTGGTGGTTGATGTTGTCAAGGGTTTCCAGAAGGTATTTCTCCTGCGCTATCCCAATAAGGAGCGCAAGAACGCCTTTTTGTACACCAAAGACATCGACAGGACCTGCGTTATTGCCTTGTTCGAAGATCGTCCTGCCATTTTGTTTGATGGTCAGTTGGGCGGCACCATTTCGGAAGACGAAATGCGTGGCATCCTTTAGTTTGTCGTTATCACGGCGTTGATTCATTGCTTACTTTGACTGTAGGACATAAAGGTGTTTTATTTGGGGGTGCATAAGACAACCGCTAAGACAATAAAAAAGACAATAACAAGGTGCCTTGAATGAGCGCAACCAATCATCGCAACTTAAAACGTGTGCTCACATTCTGGGACGTCTTTTTTATCGCTATCGGACAGATCATTGGCGCGGGAATTGTTGCCCTGACAGGTGTCGCGATTGGCATGACTGGTCCGGCGGTTATTCTCGCGTATCTCGTGTCTGCAATATTGGTACTGGTGGTTTCTATTCCGATCATGATGGCGGGCGCGACACTTCCTTCTACGGGTGGCTACTATGTTTGGGCCGCAAGGTTGGGTAATGGCTGGATTGGTTCCACCGTGTTGATGCTGATACTGCTATCCAGCATTAGTCTCAGCCTCTATGGGAGTTCGTTTGGGCTCTATCTCAATCCACTTTTCCCCATTCTATCCATAAACGGCTGGGGTATTCTTGTCATTACTTTGTTGTTTCTCGCCAATTTGTTGGGTCTGCGAATCGCCTCCCGTGTGCAGATTGTCCTGGTTTTATTCCTTATCTCCGCGCTTGCCTTATACGCAGGTTTCGCGATGCCTGATGTTGATACGTCACTACTGACACCGATGTTTCCTATGGGTGCAATGGGGTTTTTAACGGCAGTTTTTCTATTGAAGTTTGCAACTGGCGGCGCCTACATGGTTGTCGGCCTGGGCGGAGAGATGCACAACCCCCATAAAACCATTCCTGTTGTCATCGTTACTGCTACCTTGTCAGTTTCAGTGATCTACGGTTTCGTGGCTCTGGCAAGCGTCGGTGTTGTGTCATGGCAGGAAATGGTGAATCAGCCCTTAACCGTCGCTGGTCAGGTTTTCCTGCCAGGCTGGGCAATGGTCTATTTTCTGATCGCAGGCGTGGGGTTAGCGATTTGCACGACGCTAAATTCACAATTTATTCAGCTACCGAGAAGCTTTATCGTTGCCAGCTGGGACAAGCTTCTTCCCGCCTGGGTAGGCAGTCTTAACCGACACGGTGCACCGCATTATTTACTGTTCGTGATGCTAGTGGTCGGTGTTGTGCCATTGGCAGCAGGGCTTGATATAGGTGATATCGCTCGTGCGGCAACCATCTCTGCCAGCTTAC
>CAZAZB010000118.1:0-10497 GCA_964489485.1 uncultured Pseudomonadales bacterium
GCCCGGGAACCAACCCACCGAAGCAGTTTGAAGATTAATCAAGCCATTACCCGGTTTGAAAAAATCGTCCTAAGTGGCGCATACCCTATTGTACCTCAGAGACAGCGATGCTCTGGATAAAAACGATACATATACTTTTTGTCATCGCCTGGATGGCAGGTATTTTTTATCTACCACGCATTTTTGTCCATTATGTTGAGGGCAAGGAAGCAGGCGAAGACGTCTCTCGGCTGGTGACAATGGCGGAAAAACTTTTTAAATTCTCTACACTCATGTCGCTATTGGCGGTCATCCCCGGCGTCATCCTATGGCTGGGCTTTGGTATCTCCGGGAATTGGCTCGGCGTAAAACTCATGTTTGTACTCCTCTTGTTTGGTTACCAGATCCAATCTTTGCGATATGTTCGCCAAATGAGGGGGGATCTGGTGATTCAGACCTCCATATTTTTCCGTATCTACAACGAATCGGCCTTATTGATTGTCATTCCAATTTTGATCATGGTGGTTGTTAAGCCATTCTAAGAAGATCCGGTTTATCCCGCTTCCCCTTCTGTTCGTTACAATCTTTGTCCATTTAGGGAACGTCTGATTAAGTCCGGAACACCGAACCGCTTTTACGCCAGCACGGCGTTATCACCCTCCTAGAAACTCATCTCAAGAGCGACGGATTTCCCTTGTTACTGCGTAAGAAGATAGAAGATCACAATCAACGGCAGGAAATATATGCAGGATTTGACAATAAAACTTATCGCTATGGCATTGATCGCCAGTATCACGAGCCCCGTCTTCGCCGCCCGCGGCGCCAAGATGATGGAAAAAATGGATACTGACGGCGATGGACTCATCAGCCAGGAAGAATTCCAACCTCCATCTAACCGTGCCGGTCGCATGTTTCTAAGCGACGCAGATACCAATGATGATGGCATCATCACACTTGATGAGGCCCGGCAGGCGAAGGAAAGAAAAATGGCAGAGCACCAGAAGAAGATGGCTGAACGGCAGGCCAAGATGTCAGGGCGCCTGGAACAAATGTTTGCCATGATGGACACTGACAGTGATGGCGGCGTCACCAGAGAAGAAATGCGCCTCTTTGCATTTGGGAAAATCGATCAGAATCAAGATGGATACTTGTCAATGGATGAATTTCGGCATGCCAGGCAGCATCGCAAAATGCGCCACGATCAATGGCAATCCGGAAAACAAGCATCAGACAGGGATTAACGGCTTTATTTTTTGGGGGCCATCGTGGTATGACTCCCTGATGGCGGTGGATGAACTAAAACTTGTTCAACAATCGGTAGCCGGAGACGAAACCGCCTACCGGCTTCTGCTTGAGAAGCATCTGCCTTCTTTGTCTGGCTATGTCGTCCGAATGTTGGGAAATGCAGCTGAAGCAGACGATATTATCCAGGAGACCAGTCTGCGGTTATGGACCAGAGGCAAGCAGTTTGATCCGCAGAAAACAAAACTGACAACCTGGCTACACAATATCGCTCACAACCTATGTATTGACTACTTCAGGAAGCACAGCCGAGTCATGGTAAAGCCAGTTGATGAAGTAGAAGCACACGCCCACATAAAATCGGCCGGACCGGAAACAGATTCAATCAACGAGGGGCTGAAGCTGAATATAGCAACAGCGATGATGCAGATACCCGAGAGGCAGCGAAGTGCCATTATCATGTGCCACTATCAAGGATTGTCAAACAAAGATGCAGCAGCCATTCTCGATGTCTCCGTCGATGCGCTAGAATCTCTGATGGCCCGGGGCAGGCAGAAACTCAGAACATTGTTGGCACTGAATAATGAATATTGATCGCTTTAAAATCATATTGGCATCTTATGGTAGCCGGGCTGAAAACTGGCCTGCCGAGGAACAGCATGCGGCTAAGGCACTGCTCGCCTCAAGTGTTGAATGTCGAACACTTCTCGAGGCACACCGCCCCCTGGATAACCTACTCGATACCTACAATCCAAAGGGTTCGTCAGTGAGTGCCAGCGACGTTCTGACGCGTTTGAAATCCCCCTGGTTGGACAGCATTATTAGCTGGCTAATGCCTCTGTCCAGACAGGATATTTGGAAACCGGCACTGGTGACTATCCTGCCATTGTGCATCGGTATTCTTGTGGGCAGCAGCAACATCTTGAATGGCACGCTACTTTACCCGACGCAATCGGCAACAAACTGGGACGAAGAAATTTATATGTTGGCATTGAGCGAAGAAACCAGCGCAGGTGTTTTTTCCAGTGAGGGTACCAATGAATAAAGGCAGAATTATCAGCATTGCGCTGGTCATTTCCATCAGTATCAATATGCTGTTCATCGGCGCAGTCATCGGCAGGGTCATGATGCATCGAGGTCCAGATGGTATGCGGCAGCCATTTGGCTGGGCGGTCAGGAACCTTGACCCAGAAACCCGGCAACGAATTAGGCCACAGTTGAGGCAATTCGCAATGATCTCACGGCCTATGCGCAATGAAATGCGAGCAGCGAGAGAAGACTTCAACCAGTTGTTGGCGGCAGAAGAGATTGACGAGGCCACACTGGGTCTCGCCCTGGCGCGGATACGAGATACCACATTGCGTTATCAGACATCCAGGCACGAACAGATGATCGCGCTGCTAAAAGAATTTAAACCAGAACAGAGGCGCCAGGTGGCGCGGTTTCTGATGCGCCCTCCACATGGAGCCTCACATGGAGCCTCACATGACGGTAGAAAACGCCAAAAGTAGACGCACAAAAATGCTAGTCTAGGCACCGTGTCCCAATCAGTAGACCATTCGGTAGAAAAGTCCCTCTCCAGAATATTCGGTGACGCGATGGCGTTATCACCAAAAAACACTCTCATTGCTCAATTTGACGAGGAGTGGCGATCTGATTGTGAGTGCCTTCAGGAAGGTAGCGAAACACACTGGCGTCCCGTGAAGCAGTCTCAGGCCGTCGATTTTTCTGGCCTGGCCAATGCAGTAGAACAACCAATTCACCCTGCTATTCAAGAGTATTATGGCAGTTTCTGGGCAGGCACCGTAGAGTGTGAAAGTGCTGAGGGTCAGGTCAGTCTCATCCAGCTCTGGAATCAAGAGGATTTTGATCGTTTGATCGCGAATCTCATCGGACACCTCATGGCGAAAAGAAAACTGAAACAACCCTTTACCGTTTTCTTTGCCAATGCAGAACCGGATACAGAATTCTTCCTCAGCATCGATAATGAAACCGGCCATATACTACTGGAAGAACCCGGAAAACCACCCGTGAAGGAAGTCGAAAGAGATCTAGGCACTTTTCTTGACAGATTAACCCCAGTCATCAGCCCAGCTGGCATATACTAGGAGCTTGACCGAGAATAGAGAACCTACTGCGGACAAGCCTGATTGGCCAGATTTTCCCTTAATTTTCGTCAAATATGTCCAATATTCTCCTTAAATTATGGAAAAATCTGACTCAATCAGTCGAGCCCTCGCTACGGCTCCTATTCTCGGTCAAGCTCCTAGTGAGTTCCTGACGATAAGGTTTATTTTTAATTTCACATATCTCTAAAAAATGAAAACACTCACGCTCAAACCTATTCAAAAAATGTCTGGAGAGATTACTCTTCCCGGCTCAAAAAGCCTTTCTAACAGGGCGCTGCTACTGTCTTCTCTGGCATCCGGGAGGACTGAATTATCCAATCTGCTAAAAAGTGACGACACACTGAGGATGGTTAACGCGTTAAGGCAGCTCAATATCGACCTGCGGCTTAATGATGATTGGCAGCAGTGCGCACTCGTCGGCAATGGGGGAATCTTCGAGACGCCAGAAGACACTGATTTCTTTATGGGCAATGCAGGTACCGCGATCAGACCCTTGACCAGTATTTTAGGACTGGTCAAGGGAGACTTCCTGATTGATGGCGATGAATATATGAGAGATAGACCTATTGGCCACCTGGGAGATGCGCTCACCCAGTTGGGTGCAAACATCGAATACCTTGCGAAGCCTGGATGTCCGCCCCTCAAGATAAGGGGTGGAAATATCAAGGGTGGAAAAGTAACCATTCCGGGTGACATCTCCAGCCAATTCCTGACTTCCTTGCTCATGATGCTGCCACTGGCAGAGAAAGACAGCGTTATCGAAATTATGGGTGAACAGGTATCGAAACCTTATCTCGATATCACACTAAACATTATGGCAACCTTCGGTGTTAACGTCGTTCATGAGAGTTACCAACGATTTATCATCGAGGGTAATCAACAGTACACATCTCCCGGCAAATATTTAATCGAGGGTGACGCATCTTCTGCATCCTATTTCTTTGGCGCAGCAGCCATCCGGGGAGAGCTCAGGGTTCATGGTGTCGGTACGAATTCTGTTCAGGGCGATGTTGCCTTCGTTGATGTGATGGAACAGATGGGTGCATCGGTAACGCGCAGCAAAGACTGGATTGACGTGCGTGAGGGGCCCCTGCATGGTGTAGATGTTGATCTGAATCATATACCCGATGCGGCGATGACTGTCGCAACCGTTGCACTATTCGCCACAGGTCAAACGAGGATTCGTAATATCTACAATTGGCGCGTTAAAGAAACCGATCGCATGCATGCCATGGCGACTGAGCTACGAAAACTTGGTGCAACAATCGAGACCGGAAACGACTTTATAGTCATAGACCCGCCCGCAACACTGGAGCCGGCAACAATCGATACCTATGGCGATCATCGGGTCGCCATGTCCTTTTCGCTCGCTGCTTTGGGCAACGAAGCCATCAGTATTAACGATCCTGATTGCACCCAGAAGACATTCCCCGGTTTTTTCGATGCGCTGGAGGCAGTCTCTGTCCACTAGCAAATCCTTAAAGAAAGAGATTCAAATCATCGAGTGAAGTGACCTGCGCAGATTTAACATGGATATCACAAAAAACCTAACCATTGCTCTGTTGATCGTATTATTACAATCTCAAGCCACCGCTGAGGATGAGAGCCAGTCGATATCGGCAAGCTGGGAACTCCGAAAAGATAAATCAGGCATCCAGGTCTATAGCCGCAAACTACCCGAATCCAAATATCGGCAATTCAAGGGCACAGTGGAGGTCAATGCCAGCATTCCGAGCAGCCTGGCGCTATTGGATGACACTGATGCTTGTTCCCAGTGGGTCCACCGATGTGAGTCGAGTAAAACGCTGAAGCGCAATGGCATCCGGGAGCGATACATCTACCAGATTACAGACCTGCCCTTTCCCACGAGCAGTCGGGATGCCATCTTCCTTGCAACGCTCGTTCAACTGGATGAGAACAGGTTTCGTGTTGATCTGAAATCGGCTCCCGACTTTATCGAAGAAACCAGGCATGTACGTATTCGGGACTCTTACGGACACTACCTGCTAGAGAAGATAGATGCTGATCACACGCGGCTTACCTGGACGCAATACATTGATCCCGCCGGAGCACTACCGGCATTCATGGTAAACGCCCTGCTCACGGATGTCCCTTTTCATTCACTGGAAAATTTCAGAAAAGTAGTGGTAAAAGAAAAGTACAAACGTGCACGGTTTGTCTATAACGAAGGTGTACCGACTGACCTGATCTTAAAATAGAAACATGAACTTAAGACAAGAATCTAAGATAAGAATTCAGGATAAGAACTCAACATAAGAACCGCGGCTATTGATGATCTGTTAGCCATCACTCCAGCCTACAAAGAAGCGACAATCCACGAACTAAACCAACTGAAAATCCTCTGAACCCTGCGATTCAAGCTCAAGAAGATACTTCTTCGTATCAAGCCCGCCACCAAAACCCGTCAGGCTACCATTGGTGCCAATAACCCGATGACAGGGAATGACGATGGGCAAGGGATTCCTTCCATTCGCAGCACCCACAGCTCGAACAGCTTTTATGCGGCCAATGCTCTCGGCAATATCACGATAGGTACAGGTACTGCCGTAGGGGATTTTTTGTAGTGCATCAAGAACCTGCAATTGGAACCGGGTACCATGAGGCGCAAGCTTCATCGAAAATTCTGTTCGTTCACCACGAAAGTATTCACTGAGTTGCTGCTCTGCCTCCACATAACAATCTGACACTTCTTCCCAGTCTTCTGCTGGCACAACCTTCCCTTTACCTTCTGGAAAACCAATATACACCAGCCCTGCACCCTCCCCTGCAAGTAGTAGTGCCCCGATCGGTGATTCAATATATCGATAGTTCATGCTTCTCCCTTATCCCGCGTTTCGCCATAAATGCATACCCGCATAAGCGCGCCAGGGTCGCCAGGCTTGTGCCCGGCTCAATAGTTCTTTTTCTGTCGCGATACCCAACTGCTCCTTGGCGACTCTCAACAAAACAAGATCGCTATGCAAAAAGGCATCAGGATCATTGAATGCTCTCATCGCAATATACTGTGCAGTCCAGGGGCCTATACCTTTAATGGATTCTAATTGTTGCAATAATGTTTCCGTGTCTGTCTCTAGACCAAGGTTAACCTTCCCATCCAAAATGGCTGCAGACAAAAGCTTTATTGCCATCCCGCGATTTCTGGGCATTGGCAACTGATCCGGGTCTACTCGTGCCAGCGTTTCCGGTCCGGGGAAAACCGTTCCATACGTAGAGTGACTGCCATATTGCGCCGCAATTCTTCCCATCACTGTCGTCGCGCCTTTGACTGAGATCTGTTGTCCGACAATCGCTCTGATGGCTATCTCGAAACTGTCCCAGGAGCCTGGCAGTCTTAGCCCGGGGCGGTCCTTAATGAGTCTCGCCAATGCCTTGTCCTTTTTAAGGTGACAGATGATATCGTCCGGCAATGCATCTAAATCGAAGAGCTTTCGAACCCGATTGACAACCAAAATCAGTGGCTTCGAAGATGCCAATTCAATCTTGCAACATAATGCAGACGCATTTTTATCGTCGCTAATACTAATTCTTCCCACATCACCATCAATGGCAATCGTCCGCTGATAGTTGTCAGCACTAACGCATTCAACCCCGGGTATTGCCCTGACGGCAAAGAACGACAGGATTCCCGCAAAATCAAAGGGATTGCGATAGGACAGTTTGAGGGTGAATGCATCCCCTTCACTGGATTTACCTTTCTTTCTAAGACTACCCGGACTTCTGGAATACACCTTCTTGAAGTGATCATTAAATCTCCGAACGCTGCCATATCCCGAAGAAAATGCAATCGATGTCATATCAAGTTGTGTTTCATCGATCAATTTCTTGGCGAATTGCAGACGCCGCGTTTGGGCGATGGTGATGGGGGAGACCCCCAGATACTGTTGAAAGAGTCGGCTCAAGTGCCTGGGTGTCACCCCGAGGCGATCACTCAATGGTGTGATTCCCGCCGCATCGAGAGCCCCCTCGCCAATCAACCGAAGTGCTCTGGAAACTGTGGTCGAGGTTCCCGTCCATGCGGGCGTTCCTGGTGATGATTCGGGTCGACACCGGAGGCAAGGTCTATATCCCGCTTCCGCCGCTGCGGCAGCGGTTACAAAAAATGTAATATTTTGAGCCTGGGGCATTTTTACCTTACAAACAGGACGACAATAGACCCCGGTGGTTTTCACGCCGATAAAAAACCTGCCGTCGAATCTGGGATCTCGTGCCAGGCGTGCACTTTCAAAAATTTTCTCAACTTCATCCATGTGTAAATCATATTCTCCCTGGAGAGTTGATACTAGCCAGAATCGGACATCATATTTTTGTCCTGGACAAATCAATAGTACACTTGAACCAATGACACCCTCACGGCAGCTTTGCTGTAAAAGATGACCAGTGAATGATTGAGACGCTCGGCAAAATTGATGAACCAGAGAAGTCGATTAGCTTATTGATTAATGCTGGCGATGAAACCTGTCTTCACTTTGAAGTTGATCACCTGCAGTATTACGCCTCCAACAAGACAATTAGGCTTGGTGTTCTATGCTATATCAACAAGAACGAATGCCGGATATCAATATCCTCCACCCCTATTTCGCTGAACAAACAAGTTCTTGAAAATATCGACGCGTCCTCAACAATCTCAAAGAGGGGCGCTAGCAGCCAGCAGGGCACCCGCGCTCGCAACAATTACCATCATCTGATCAAGACACTGAACCTACCTGATATTGACCTCTACCAACCCCTAAAACTGGATCCTATTTCTATCGCAAAAAACTGGGGAAAGGAAATTTGGTATACCGGAATCGAAAAGAGAGGAGTTTGTTGCATACAATCGCTGCCTCTACCCTGGCTGCTGGATGTTCTAGGTGGAATATTTACAGGTCAGGAATCATCCATGCCTATTCTGTTGAAAATCCTCGATCCGTTTCCAGAACCCGTTTACGGTGACCTCTACTTTGAACTGCACACCAGAAAGCGCGAGGTCTATATCGTGACACATATTGATGTGCAGGCATGGCCAAAGGGTGTTGGAAAAATTCGCTATGGTTTCAACAAGGATCTAAGAAGTAAATATCCCGACGACGAAACGTTCAAGAAGGATTATCTCAACGCGGTTGAAAAATACCAACAGGTCAGGCGGCAGATAGACGCTCACTTAGATAAAAAGATAGATAAAAAGATAGATAAAAAGTTAAATAGAAAGGCTGATACAAAGACAGACAAGCAGTTAGGTGAACGGAAGGAGGTGCCATTTAGCGGTCGACAAGGGCCTGTCCCCATCGCGGAACAAGAGGAATGGAAGGCTCAACTCGATAACGAGATACTGGAACAAGAACAAGTGTTGCGCACGCGCATGGATGCGTTCACCAGTGAATATGATCTACAAGTTGGCGATGTGATAGAAGTCCATCCCGGTACTCCCCATTCCCTGCAGCATGGCGTCCGGGTCATAGAATTTCAAACCCCTCACTATGAACGGAAGATACTCTCCGCTACCCAAAAGGTTTTGACCCAGGATCATTGGGACACAGCGGAAGCACTGAACAATCTCAAGATCAGAGAACAACTTCCGAATATTCTTGCGCGTAACAGAGAAACCGGACCTTGTGTAATTGCCGACTTCGACGAATTCAGCGTGACCCGGCTCAAGATCGCCCCAGGTGAAAACTCAACCATTGATGGATCCCGCTATTATCTTATCATCGGTATCGAAGGTCATGTATCGGCTAATCGCCACCCCATCGGAGCAGAAGAGGGCTTATACATTGGCGCCCTCGCCCAACCGATTGATATCGTCAATCACAGCACAAGCGACGCAATCCTGTTGATAGCCCGGCCAAAATAGTGATTTCCTGATGCGATAAGGGTATCCGCAAACCCTCCCGGTTTTACAATGGAAACTAACGCAGCCTTCACATCAGGATGGCAACAAATCCTGTACCGCATCGCGCTCTTCTGTCAGCTCTGTTTCAGTTTCAGCCATCTTACCGCGGCTAAAATCACTCACTTCCAGACCCTGGATGATACTCCACTGGCCATTGTCGCAGGTGCAAGGAAATGAATAGATAAGACCTTCTGTAATATCGTAACTGCCATCGGCATACACTGCCATACTCACCGTTCTACCATCTGTGCCCAACGCCCAGTCTTTCATGTGTTCAATGGCGGCGTTGGCGGCGGAAGCCGCACTGGAAAGCCCTCTCGCTTTGATAATAGCAGCCCCCCTTTGTTGTACTGTCGGGATGAAATCATCCTCCACCCAATTTTGTTCAACCAATTTCATCGCCGCTGTACCGGCAACGGTTGCATGAGTAATGTCAGGGTATTGTGTCGCAGAGTGATTCCCCCAGATAGCAAGCCCTTCCACTTCCGTGACATGTTTGCCTGATTTTTTAGCCAGCTGTGCTGACGCTCGATTATGGTCGAGACGTGTCATGGCGGTAAATTGGCGAGGATCGATGTCCGGTGCATTTCTTTGAGCGATCAGGCAATTTGTATTGGCCGGATTACCGACCACCAACACGCGAATATCTTTGCTGGCATGGTCGTTAAGTGATTTACCCTGTACTGAAAAGATCTGTGCATTGGCTTCCAGTAAATCCTTTCGTTCCATGCCGGGTCCACGGGGGCGCGAACCAACCAGCAGGGCATAGTCTGCATCCTTGAACGCCACATCCGGACTATCGGTCGCAATAATTTCCTGAATAAGCGGAAAGGCACAATCATCCAGTTCCATGACGACCCCGCCGAGCGCATCCATCGCGGGTGGTATTTCCAACAATTGCAAAATAAGAGGCTGATCCTCTCCAAGCATTTGTCCTGCGGCAATTCTGAATAGCAATGAATAGCTAATTTGCCCTGCTGCACCTGTAATGGCGACTCTGACGGGTGATTTCATCTTGGCTCCTAGACTAAAGGTGGTGGCTTCGCATTTCTTTTTGACTGGTCACACCCAATCTCGATGGTGGGACCAACCTGAAGAATGTTCAGCGACCTTGAAAGAGGGCGCAGATTATACCAACCCCGTGCAGATTCAACCATCCTGATAACAATTTTCTCCACAACCGGTGAAAACACATGAGGCTGGTAAATATTTCAAAGCCCCATTATTAGGAGATATTCTCGACCAGCCTACTAGGAG
>CAZAZB010000119.1:0-8911 GCA_964489485.1 uncultured Pseudomonadales bacterium
AGATTCCAGTATCCGAGCACCATGATGAAAGCTGTATAACAGCCTACCGGATACCGACCAATGGACTTGTGTATCAACAGGTCATCACTCGAATCCCAGACCTTGAACCAGAGCACCTGGAGTTGTTACCGCTCTATTCCCGTATTCTCACAGAAGTGGGCTCCGCAGACAGAGACTATCTTGAAACACAACTTCTGCAGCATGCACAAACTGGCGGCTTGAGCGCATTTTCATCGATTCGTGCGGAGAGTAGCGACCCAAATAGTTTTCAGGCGTTCTTTACGCTAGGAAGCCGTACGCTGCGCTCAAAGAGTGC
Organism: uncultured Pseudomonadales bacterium; assembly: GCA_964489485.1. Taxonomy (GTDB): domain Bacteria; phylum Pseudomonadota; class Gammaproteobacteria; order Pseudomonadales; family Azotimanducaceae. The sequence goes on from CAZAZB010000119.1 coordinate 317, forward strand.
GCAGATGCTAACACTGCTTAAAGAGACGTCACAGGCAGTCAGGTTTGATGAACTGGACCGAATTCGGGATCTGGTGAAAAGAGTGAGAGTCAGGCGGGAAGCCAATATTGCCGGCAGTGGGCATACCTATGCGATGACGGCAGCCAGTAGTTGTCTCCGGGTGGTTCCATGGATCAATCACCAACTGACGGGCCTTCAAGCCATAGAAAACCTGAAAGTGCTGGATGACTCGCTTGACGAAAAAGAAAATCTCAGTGCGTTCGCCCACAAGCTGGAATCTATCAGAGAAACGATGAGTGCTTCGTCACGACAGTTCCTGCTGATTGGAGAAGATGCCGAGATGGATCATCTACTTAAGGATCTGGGTTCCCTATGGCATGAAGAGACTGCGCTAGCACAAGACAGGGGGCTTGGTGTCCGTTTCGATCCACAAGTCGTCGACCGTGCCTTTATTACCAGTACGCCTGTCAACTATTGCGCGAGTGTCTATGCCACCGTTGAGGAAGATCACGAAGACTCAGCGGCGCTCTCTGTTCTGGCAGCGGTGTTGCGAAACGGATTCCTTCATCAGGCGATTCGGGAGCAGGGTGGTGCCTATGGTGGTGGCGCTGCGCAGGATACCAGTAATGGTCTGTTTCGTTTCTATTCCTTCCGCGATCCTCTGTTGATGGAGACCTATGCGGCATTCGATCAATCTATCGATTGGGTTTTGAATACGAGTGTCCAGTTTTCTCTGGTGGAAGAAGCAATATTGGGGATTGTCAGTTCGATAGACGCGCCCGGCTCACCTGCAGGGGAAGCGAGGCAGGCATTTCATAGCGAATTACATGGCAGGGATGCGAGTCAGAGACGGACATATCGCTCCAGGATCCTTGAGGTTAATGAGAAAGACATTAGTCGAGTCGCTTCTCAATATCTGGAGGGAACCGCTGTCCGGGCCGTGGTGACAGGTGAAACCCAGCGTAATTTGGTTGCCGAACACTTTACCGTTCAGGATGTATAGCGATAATTGTTCTATGGAAGAGCGTCTATGGAAAAATTTCAATGAAAGCCAGCCAATGAAACCCAGCCAGTGAAGCCAATTGAGCTCTACTACTGGCCGACGCCCAATGGTTTTAAAGTCACCATCATGCTTGAAGAGTTAGGGCTTCCCTATACTGTCCTACCAGTAGATATTACCTCGGGCGAACAGCATACAAAGGCATTTCAGGCGATTTCCCCCAATAACAAGATCCCTGCAATCGTTGACCATGAACCCGTTGATGGCAGGGCCTCTGCCACACTCTTTGAATCCGGCGCAATCCTGCTATACCTCGCAGAGAAATACGGGAAATTTATCCCTAAGGACGCCGGTCTCAGATCAGAGTGTTTGCAATGGCTATTCTGGCAGGTCGGTGGACTCGGTCCAATGGCCGGGCAGGCTCATCACTTCAGGCTTTATGCCAGCGATAAGCTGCCCTATGCCATAGACAGATATACAGCTGAATGCAGACGGCTTTACGAGGTCATGAATCAGAGGCTGACAAATTGTGATTACCTGGCTGAAGAATACAGTATTGCGGATATTGCTTGTTTGCCCTGGATATTTCGGCATGAACGACAGGGGCAAAAACTTCAGGACTTCCCGTATCTCAGCAAGTGGTATGAACAACTGATGACCAGAGCAGCGGTTAAAACCGGTCTCGCCGTTGCAGGTGAATTAAGAGATGATGCTGCATTTACCAGCGGTCGTGGTCGTGCAGCGTTATTCGGTAGCACTTTAGACGATAGCACTATAGACGATAGCGCTACCGAATAATGCTGCGTTCTTGCTCGTGACAGAATTTTGTGCAAAAAAAAACCCATCTTGCTCATTCCCCGTTAACACTCAATACACAGAGAACTGCTGGTTAGAATAGGAAGCATCGGATCAAGGGCTAGTTAAGCAATACAATTTGTGAATCATGCCATCTAGAACCATTTGTACGCTTGACAAACACTTGCTGCTTCTACATTCTGTCCGCCTTGATCGTTTTGACCGAATTACCTCATTCTGGGGCTTGCAAGGTCGATGGAATCAAATGATAAGAGCAACAATTCCTAATAGGTATCAGCATGAATGAACATCAGATTAGGCCGGGCATATTTGCACTCGCACTATGTATCGTGTCTATCATCAGCACCGGACAAACCAGCGCACAGTCATTGGACGAAGTCCTGGGGGTCAGAGCCCAGACGACAAAAGAAGGTCGTGTATCTCAAGTTAAAATTGATGAGATAACCGACGATACCCGTGGACTGCTTTCAGATTATAAGCAGGTCATGAAAGTGGTAGATGGTTTGAAAGTCTACAATCAACAGCAACGCCGATTGATTAAGAGCCAGGAAGATGAATTGGGTGAACTTGCAAACTCTATTGACAATGTCACCGTTATCGAACGACAAATCGGTCCGCTCATTGAGCGCATGATTGTCAATCTTGAGAAGTTCGTCAGTATGGATGTTCCGTTCCTGATGAAGGAGAGAAACAAGCGGATTGACTTTTTGAAAGAAACACTGGATCGCGCTGATGTGACGGTCGCTGAAAAATTCAGCCAGGTAATGCAAGCCTACCAGATTGAAAATTCTTATGGTTCTACAATAGAAGCCTATCAGGATGTGATTGAGCTAGATGGTAAAACACGCGCAGTTGATATGCTCAAGTGGGGGCGTGTGTCTCTGGTATTTCAGACACTCGATGGCGAATCCACTGGTGTTTGGGATAATACCGGACGTAAATGGGTCATGCTGGGCGATGAGTTCCGGCGTGGTGTTCGTGACGGGGTCAGAATTGCGAGGAAGACTCAAACCGCGGATTTAGTTCAGCTACCCATCATTGCGCCAGGAGAGTAAGCCATGAAAAAAATAACAACATTAGTATTGGCGTTCAGCCTGGCTTTTACGCTTCCAACACAGGCGGCAGAAGAAATTGCAGCCAAAACCCTTGGTGAACTTCTTGAACTGGTAAAACAGGGCAAGGTCATTAATTCCAGGATGAACTCACAGCGGGAAAAAGAATTTCTAGCAGACAAATCCAAGCAACAACAAGCGTTGAATGACGGTAAACGTCAGCAACGTGAAGAGGAAGCGACCAGTGAACGTCTGGAAAGCCAGTTCGAGAAAAATGAACAGGATATTGCTGCACAGCAGGAAATTCTTGCCAAGCGTCTAGGTTCACTCAGAGAACTGTTTGGTGTCCTGCAACAGGTTGCGGGTGACACGCAGGGCGTTTTTGAGGGCTCACTGATCAGTGCTGAATTCCCTAATCGTGGTGATTGGTTAGGTGAATTTGCGCAGTCCATGGGTAAGAGCTCCAAACTTGCGACTATCGAAGAAATTGAACGTCTCTGGTTTGAATTGCAACGTGAAATGACAGAGTCTGCCAAGGTCTCTACCTTTACGGCAAAAGTGATCAAACTGGACGGCGAAGAGGTTGAACAGGAGGTTGTGCGGATTGGTACCTATAACCTGGTCAGTGGCGGCGAATACGTCACCTACGATATAGGCACCCAGGCGATTAATGAGTTACCGAAGCAACCGGCTTCTCGATTTGTTGATTCTGCTGCGGCTTTGCAGAATGCAACCAGTGGTTATACGCCTTTTGGACTAGACCCCACACGTGGTCAATTGCTGGCCCTGCAGATTCAGGTGCCGACTATCGAAGAGCGTGTCAACCAGGGTGGTACGCCCGGGTACGTCATCATCGCACTGGGTATTGTCGCGCTGCTACTATCGGTTGAGAGATTTGTCACCTTGACGATGATGGGCAGCAAGGTTAACGCACAAGCCAAGAATGCCGGTTCTCCAAACTCGAATAACCCGCTAGGTCGGGTGCTTGCTATTTACCACGAAAACAAGGATGTCGATGCTGAAACTCTCCAGTTGAAGCTTGATGAAGCCATATTGAAGGAACAACCGGCCATTAACGCACGGATATCTTTCATCAAGATTATTTCGATGGTAGCCCCCCTACTAGGTTTGCTGGGTACGGTAATCGGTATGATCATTACCTTCCAGGCGATTACGCTGTTTGGTACAGGTGATCCGAAAACGATGGCTGGTGGTATTTCACAGGCGTTGATTACAACTGTACTGGGTCTGACCGTCGCGATCCCAACGGTTCTACTGCACTCTATCGTTCATTCCAGAGCAACATCCATCATGCATATCCTGATGGAACAGAGTGCTGGTTTGATTGCTGAACATGCCGAAAGCGTAGGCAAGGGTAAGTAAACAATGGAAGCGATATTTATTGCGATTAGGACGTTTCTGGAAGCAGGCGGCAATGTGTTATTTCTCATTGCCGGTGCTACCTTCCTGATGTGGGCTATCATCTTCGAGCGGATCTGGTTTATCCAGACCGAACATAAGGCTGATGTTGGTCGTGCATTGAACTATTGGGAAAGCCGATCGGAACGAACATCCTGGAATGCCCATCGAATTCGCGAAAGAATAATCTCAGAAGTGAATAGCCGCCTGAATACGAACCTCAGCTTCATCAAGACGCTGATTTCACTTCTTCCACTTCTCGGGTTGCTGGGAACAGTCACGGGCATGGTCTCCGTGTTTGAAGCGATGACCTATTCTGGTGGTAATGCACGTTCGATGGCAGCCGGTGTTTCGATGGCAACGATTCCAACGATGGCAGGCATGGTTGCAACGCTCTCGGGTGTGCTCGCAAACACCTTTATTTCGTCGAAGGTGGTTTCTGAAGCGAGCTATATGGAAGACACGTTGACAATGGATCACTGATTCAGTGATCCACAGATTGAATGAGTCAAACCGGGAAATTAGGTTTGACTCGATTGTCATGGATCTGACCGATAAATTTTATGCTTGTGATGACAAGGATATAGCGAAGAATTGAGATAATAAAAATATGCGAAAATTACAAAAAGAGGATGATGAAAAAGTAGCTGATTTAACACCGATGTTAGACGTGGTGTTTATCATGCTGATCTTCTTCATTGTGACGGCAACCTTTATCAAAGAGACCGGTATCGAGATCAATCGGCCCGATACGCTGACAGCAGAAAAAAAGAAAACGGTTTCTCTATTGGTCGCTGTAGGACCGGATAGCAGCATTTGGATCGACAAGAAGAAAGTGGACATCCGCAATGTACGGCCTCTGATGGAGCGCCTGCATGCCGAGAATCCAAAGGGTGGTCTGGTGATCCAGGCTGATAGCGAATCAAAAGTCGAAAAGGTGCTTGCGATCATGGATTCTGCCAGAAATATTGGCATTACCCAGGTTGCAATCGCGTCCGAACAGAAATAGGGAGGTCGTATGGCACTTAGATTTAGTCTCTCCGCGATCGCTGGTGTATTCGTTACACTGGCATTGTTTTACCTGATGCAGGCACTGATTCAGAATGCCGACAGTGCGTTAACAGATGACAATGCAGGTAGCCTGGTTGACTTCGTTAGAGTCAAGCAGGACCAACAATTAGAAACCAAGAAACGCAAACCCAAAAAACCACCCCCCCCTGATGAGCCACCACCCGATGTACCGCCACAAAACTTTAATGTTGCGGTCGATCAGGCCGGTTTTTCGATGGCGGGTATGGATGCCAGCGTCAATATTGACGTAGGCGGTGGTGGCTTCGGCATTAGCGACGGTGACTATCTACCTATTGTGAAAGTTCAGCCTCAGTATCCACGAAGAGCACTCTCCAGGGGTATGACAGGTTGGGTCATCGTTGAATTCACCGTTACCGCACAGGGTTTCGTGAAAGATGCGATGGCCGTGGAAAATTGTGGTTGGATCAAGAATGCGCGCAAAGAAGGTGAGTGTATGGATAACCCCAATTCCGTTTTTGACAAGGCAGCGATCAAGGCTGCCCTCAAGTTTAAATATAAGCCAAAGGTTATTGATGGAAACCCGGTCGAAACAGCCGGTGTCCAGAACAAGATTACCTTTGAGTTAATTAACGACTAGGAGCCCGACCATGAAAAAGCTGATTGCTTTTGCCTCCATCCTCTGGGCAATGCCGCTAATCGTTAGTCATTTATCTGTTTCCATTGATCTTGTGGGTATTGATCTTGTGGGTATTGATCTTGGTGGTAGCGCTTACGCTGCAGAGAAAAAGAAAACCCGCAAAGTACCGGCCATGCGTGAACAGACCTACAAGCGTCTTGCTGAAGCACAATTGATGATTGACCCGGATTCAGCCCCTCGTGAAGAAGGGGAGCCAGCACCGGAACCGAAAGGTACACCCCGTGATGCTGTTGCGCTCTTATTGAAGCTAAAAGATCGTAGAGGTCTTAATAGCTACGAATTGGCTCAGGTATGGAATACCCTTGCTTTTGCTTATTACACGCTTGAGGACGTCCCGAATACCCTAAAAGCCTATGAAAATGTTCTGGCTCAGGGCACGATCACTGAAGCACTTGAACAGTCTGTGGTCAGGGCGCTTTTCCAGCTTTATTACTCTCAAGAGAAGTATGCGGAGTCGATCAAGTACATAGAGCGCTGGGAAGGTCTGCGTGATCAACCCGATGCTGGCGTCACATTCATCAAGTCTACAGCCTACTACCAGATGGATAATTTTAACGAATCTTTGAAATATGCGCTCAAGGTAGAAGAAATCGCAATCGCGCAGGAGAAAACCATCAAGGAAAACTGGTGGTACCTGCAGGTAGTTCTTTATAACGAATTGAAGGATTTACCAGCAGTTGTCGGAGTGCTTGAAAAACTCATCATCAACTATCCCAAAAAGCAATACTGGATGCACCTGGCCGGCATGTACGGTGAGATGGATCAGGAAAGCAAAGCGCTTTCTGCCTACTACGCCGCTTATGCGCAAGGATTGTTCGAGAAGGAATCGGAAATTGTCATGCTCTCACAGAGGCTTCTGAATGCGGAGGTTCCTTACGAAGCTGCCACTATTCTTGAAAAGGGTTTTAAGGAAGGTGTTGTAGAAGAGAACGAGAAGAACCTTAAATTGTTGGCGACGGCCTACACCATGTCACAGGATATGAATAAGGCAATTGATGCCTGGCGGGACGCGACAAAATTCTCCGAAGAAGGTGATCTGTACTATCGCCTGGCACAGGCACTTGCTAATGAGGACCGCCATAAGGAAGCTGCCAAGGCGTATCAGGAAGCGCTTGATAGTGGTGGATTGAAAGATCCGGGAGATGTAAATTTTTGGTATGGCATCTCCTTGATGCAGATTAAGAGCTGGGATAAGGCGACAACAGCATTCCGTGCAGCATCAAAAGTTGACAAGAAAAAGGCGAAATCTTCAGGTCAATATATCCGGTATATCAAAGGTGAGAAGAGGAGACTGGAAGAATTGCGTAAGATGCTCGAAAGTTAGTCTTTCATCATCGGCACGATTTCGATAAGAGAAAGGAGCCAATTGGCTCCTTTCTTTGTTATAGCATTCAAAAAATTAATCTCGCTTGGTGGGTCTGTTTCTGATGCTCTTGGCGAATTTTTTTCGTTCCTTTTTCTTTTCCGAACGGGCACTGACATCCTGTTTTTCGCGTAAGTGAGCAAGCTCCCGCTCGAACTTCTTTAGGCTATCCAGACGCGATTCCAGAATGCTTCCATCCGAGATAGCTTTCAGTACCGCGCAGCCGGGCTCTGATTCGTGCTGGCAATCAGAAAAGCGGCAGTGGAGAGCGTAATCATCAACATCTGAAAATGCTTGCGCAAGTGATGCCTCATCAGTCCATATTTGAATCTCGCGCATCCCTGGCGTATCAATAATCAGCCCACCCGACTCTATGTGGCACATCTCGCGAAATGTTGTGGTGTGACGCCCCTTACTGTCACCATCACGCACGTCAGCCGTTTTGAATCGGTCATATCCGAGTAGTGCATTAATAATCGTGGATTTTCCAACACCCGAGGAACCGAGCAGTGCGACAGTTTGACCTGATTTCAGGTAGGGTCTGAGTTGTTCTAACCCCTCAAGAGACTGCGCACTAAGCACGTGAACGGGAACCCCCACAGCCACACTCTGAAGGGCCTGGATGCTGGCTTCAATGTCAGGACACAGATCCGCCTTGTTCATCACCAGAACCGGGGAAGCGCCACTACTCCAGGCAAGCACCAGGTACCTCTCGATCCGGTTGACATTGAAATTGTCATCCAATCCAGTAACGATGAAGACAAGATCGATATTAGCGGCCACCACCTGCTCGTTGAACCCTTCACCAGCCTCTTTTCGCGAAAATTTACTGAACCGGTCGAGACTACGTTCGATGATGACGGCGCTAGCATCATTCTGGTCTGCAGGTGATGTCAGCACCCAATCACCCACTGTGGGCAGTTCTGCTTTTGAGATTGCCTGGGTATGTAATCTACCCGGCAGGGATCCGACAAGCTCACCCGTTGCTGATAATAAATGGTAACGATTGACATCGAGTCGATAGACACGGGCAGGTATTAAGTGTTCTTCCTGCTCTTCAATCTGTTGTTGAAAGTAATCCTTCCAACCAAGTGCTTGCAATGCTGAACTTTCTAAACTCATGCGTGTTCTCCGAAACAGCCTGGGATAAATCCCGATTTATCTATGAGGTGAATACACTTCTCGTAGACTGACTGCTTGCAAACAGCTGGCTCGT
>CAZAZB010000119.1:9011-10464 GCA_964489485.1 uncultured Pseudomonadales bacterium
GAGACGAACCGTCTGAGTCGATAAGATTGACAACAACCAAACACCTTACTGATGTGTGCTGTTAATTTAGCGCAGGCGCGAGACTACAGAAGTAAAATGACTTTTGGGCAATCATATTTAGCTCCTTGCTTCTACGCCTGTGGGGATGTGGTAGATGGCACCTTATAAGTTCTTACGACTTCTGACAAGTAAAACAGCCCAGAGCGATCGTGCCAGAGGTGCAAGTAAAACCAGCCCAGTGACTATCAGTAGCATGAGTGTTGTGGGGCGATCCCAGAGAAAGCTCAACTCTCCATCACTCAGTGTTACCGCCCGACGCAGGTTATCCTCCATCATCCCACCAAGAATAAATCCAAGAAGTAAGGGTGCCATAGGAAAGGCCAATAGTCGCAGCAGTATCGCAGCGGCGGCGATCATGACCATCATTTGGATATCAAATGGATTGAAGGATACGAGATAGACACCCATGAGAGAGAAAAACATGATGGTCGGAATTAGAAATTGTCGTGGTATATACAATAATCTGGCGATGTAAGGAATCAGCGGGAGATTAAGGACAAGAAGAATTACATTGCCAAAATACATTGAAACAATGACTGCCCAGAATATTTCCGGTTCATCGACGAAGAGTCTTGGTCCAGGTTGAACCCCATAAGCAATCAAGGCACCCAACAGGACTGCAGTCGTACCTGAACCAGGAATACCCAGTGTCAGTAGTGGTACAAAGGAGCCAGTGCAGGCAGCATTGTTTGCCGTCTCTGGTGCAGCAAGACCTTTCAAGCTGCCCTTCCCAAATTGTTCCTTTTCTTTTGTACTGGCGAGACTTCTTTCCATACCATATGCCAGAAAGGAGGCAATGGTAGCACCGGCGCCTGGCAATACACCGACAAGGAAGCCCAGAATGGATGATCTGCCAATGACGGGTGCGATGGATAATACTTCTGTTTTGTCCAGTGTCATGTCGTCTGCCTTAACCACAGGTAGATCGTGCTGCTCGCCGCCTTTTAATACCATCATGACTGCCTCAGAAAGGGCAAACGTTGCCATGGCCAGCAGCAAAAAACTGATGCCATCAATAAGGTCCATCCGCCCGAAGGTGAAGCGCTGTACACCTGCAGACAGATCCGTTCCCACGGTGGATAGCATCAACCCGACAATTGTCATCAATAGTGCTTTTAGATACTCACCAGGCGGTGAAAATGCAGACACCATGGAGAGCCCTAATAACATCAGTGCAAAATAGTCTGCGGATTGAAAGCCCAGTGACAGCTCTGCCAGGTAGGGCGCAGTAAGGACGAGAAAAAGTGCGGCAATTGTGCCTCCGGCAAAAGAAGAGTAGGCGGCCGTTGCAAGTGCTTTACCCGCTTGACCTTGTCTGGCAAGCGGATAACCATCAAAAGCCGTTGCGACTGTTCCCGCAACGCCTGGTGCGTTGATAAGGATAGAAGAAGTC
>CAZAZB010000120.1:0-10367 GCA_964489485.1 uncultured Pseudomonadales bacterium
CGGTGAGTCTGCAGAAGCAGCTGTATCCCGTTCCAGTGCAAAAGGTGTGATCCAGGCACTGAAAGAAAACTATCAACAGGTTGCCGATATCAATCTGGATCGCTCACTGGGTACATCCCTGGGTGATTTCGCGCCGGATGTGGTTTTTCCTGTGCTACATGGACCCCCTGGTGAAGATGGCACCCTGCAGGGGTTTCTGGAAATACTCGGCTATCCCTATGTTGGCAGCGATGTTCATGGCAGTGCCTTCGCGATGGACAAGATTGTATCCAAGAGTATCTTCCGCGAGGCAGGACTTCCCCTGGTCGAACAAACCGTCGTGAACCGAAGCGATGGGGTTGCCAACGCGGTACTTCATATCACCAGGACCCTGGGCAATCAGGTTGTGGTTAAACCGGCCCGCCAGGGAAGTGCCCTGGGGGTTGCTATCATCGAAAACGACAATCAACTTTACGAGGGTGTCGAGAATGCTTTCTCCTTTGATGAGCGTCTGCTGGTGGAAAGGCGAATCGATGGTAAAGAGATCACCGTGGGTGTCATCGACACCGACGAGGGCTGTCAATATTTCTCTGTGATCGAAATAATCACGCCAGAAAATACCTGGTATGACTATGAACATCGTTATACAAAAGGATTGAGCGAACATATTCTCCCGGCAGACCTGCCCCCGGAACAGACAACCAGGCTCCAGGAAATTGCGGTCACTGCACATCAGGTGCTTGGCTGCCGCGATTTATCCAGAGCAGATTTCGTGGTGGATGGTAACGATAGTTATCTTCTGGAAGTCAATACGCTACCTGGCATGACGCCCACTAGTCTATATCCGGACGGTGCGAAAGATTTCGGCCTCAGTTTTCCAGAACTGGTCAGCTATCTGGTAGAGCGGGCTGCCGCGAGAAAATGAAGCGCTACCTCACAAAGCTTTCCATAACAAAGCTTTCCATAACAAAGCCTTACATAACAAAACGCTAGCAACCAAAACGCTACATATCGTAGCCACGTTCATTGTGCTGATTAAGATCCAGTCCTTCCGTCTCTTCATCTTCTGAAATCCGCAAGCCAAGCATCGCATCGATCAGCTTCAACAGCACAAGAGAAATAACGCCTGCATAAACACCCGTCGCCAACACACCGGTTAGCTGTACGATCAATTGCGAGCCCATCTCCATACCCTCGGCATAACCCTGACCGCTGAATATCCCCAGCTGAGAACTGGCAAAGACACCGGCAAGGATTGTCCCGAGCGCACCACCGACGCCGTGCACTGGAAAGACATCCAGCGAATCATCAATATGTAATTTCTGTTTCAGATAGACCGTGGCATTGAAACAAACAAACCCGGCTGTCATACCAATCACCAGCCCACCCGCAGGACCAACAAAACCAGAGGCAGGTGTGATCGTACCGAGGCCGGCCACCATGCCAGTGACGGCACCCAGTGCGCTTGGCTTTCCAAACTTAAACCACTCAATCGCCATCCAGGTCAAGGCACCTGCCGAGGCCGACATGTGAGTGACCAGCATCGCCATGCCCGCATCACCGTTGGCAGCAAGCGCGCTACCGGCATTAAAGCCGAACCATCCCACCCAGAGCATGCCAGCCCCGGTGATGGTCATGGTCATGTTATGCGGCGTCATGGGTGTATGCGGGAAACCCTTACGCTTGCCCATGACAACCGCGCAGACCAAAGCAGACACACCCGCAGTCACATGAACCACAGTGCCACCGGCAAAATCCAGCAGCCCCATCTGCCCTAGCCAACCGCCACCCCATACCCAATGCGTGACAGGTGCGTAAACGATTAATAACCAGAGACCAGAAAAGAGCAGCATGGAAGAGAAACGCATTCTTTCTGCAAAGGCGCCCACAATCAGCGCAGGCGTAATAATGGCAAAAGTGAGCTGAAACATGGCGAACACGCTTTCAGGAATATCGCCCGTCATGGAGCCTTCCATGACCGCCGCCATAAACACATTAGAGAGACCGCCGACATAGTCATTACCATCGGCAAATGCCATGGAGTAGCCAATGATTAACCAGAGAACAGATACAAGACAGGTAATAGCGAAGCACTGCATCAGGACGCTCAACACATTTTTAACCCGAACCAACCCACCATAAAAGAGTGAAAGCCCAGGAATGGTCATGAACAGCACCAGTGCGGTCGATGTCAAAATCCAGGACGTATTCCCCGGACTTAGGGCATCACCTGCCAGGGCGGTCGGGCTGAACATCAGGGTAAGAAACACGCCTTGTGCCATGGCGAGCAATCTATTCATAACAGGCTCCTTCTAATGGTGTGCGGAGTGTACTCGATTCATTTACCGGGTCACAAGACGCCAGCCTCACCATGAAGTCTGTGAATAAGTCCCTGATTCATCTACTTATTTCAAAGTAGGATAAAAAAGCTAACTGATAGAACAAAATGATAATCGACAAGGCAGCCTGGCTGGGTTACAAAGTAAGTGAGGCACCGCGTTGATTAATTCCAATCATGCGGATCACTTAAAGGTTCACTGGTCCTTGTCCGGATTGACTGACCGAGAGGGCTGGTTCCTTTGTAACTGCTTCTTTCAACAACATAACATTGCAGTCGTTTTGTGGTTGTTGGCAGGAACACAACAAATTGGACAGGAACTAACTATATGAGAAGACAAAAGAGAGACAGATCCGACCGCGCTTTTACTCGTGGTTACCAATCTGGTGTTCATGGAAAATCAAGGGAACTCTGCCCTTACCATGAAGACGAACCCAAACAAAATTGGCTGAATGGTTGGCGAACAGGCCGGGAAGACAACTGGGATGGATTTGTCGGCACAGCCGGCGTTAGTAAGAATAACCTCGCATGACCTCCCCCTGACTCACAAGAAGACATAGGCTCCATAACGGAGCCTTTTTCGTTTACCTGGGTCAATGTACTTATCGAAGTGCTTATCGAAGTGCTTATCGAAGTGCTTATCGAAGTGCTTAATCGAAGCACTTAATCGAAGTGCTTAATTGAAGTACTGATCAAAACACTTAACAATCTACGTAGCGCATCGACCAATTCCCCTACATCAGGACAGCTACTACCGAACAGAACCGACGCCACACTGCCATTACCAATACTTTAGCGTATGATTCGCTTTCAAAAATGGAACCCTATCGAATAGATATGGTCTATTAAATCTTTATCACCAGTACCGTGTCACATCTAGCTAGTGCCAGTCCGGAAAGTGCGATATTTGGACGAAGAACACAAAATATGAATATTGTTAGGTATACAAAACAGCCACTTACGAAGGCACTGGCCGCAGTGATCTACATTTATGGATGGGCACTAGCTAATCCATTAAAAATATCAACCATCAGAAAAAAGTAGAAACAAGCAATATGCAGTATCGCGATTCACTCCTGGAACTTGAAAAGTGGTTATCTAACCAAATTATCGGGCAAAAAAAACTGGTTAACCGACTGCTCATGGCTGTTCTCGCCGATGGGCATCTCCTGGTTGAAGGAGCCCCCGGTCTCGCCAAAACAAAAGCCATCAAATCATTGGCAGAAGGTATCGAGGGTGATTTTCACCGCATTCAATTCACACCGGATCTACTGCCTTCGGATATCACCGGCACGGAGATCTATCGCGCCCAGGAAGGCACATTTGAATTCCAACAGGGTCCGATCTTCCACAATCTGATTCTGGCGGACGAGATTAACCGCGCCCCGGCCAAGGTCCAGTCAGCATTATTGGAAGCGATGGGCGAGCGACAGGTCAGCTTTGGTCGCAACACATTCCAGTTGCCAGAGCTGTTTCTGGTGATGGCAACACAGAATCCTATCGAACAGGAGGGGACCTACCCACTCCCGGAAGCGCAGCTGGACCGATTCCTGATGCATGTCACGATCGACTATCCCGACGCCGCATCGGAGCTTAACATTCTGCAACTTGTTCGAAACGAGGCCATGAAGGGACATGAAAATGAGCGCGTCGTTGCACCCAGCATCAGTCAGGAAACAATATTTGGCGCCAGGCAGGAGATACTGAACCTGCACATGGCACCTGTTGTTGAGGAATACATTGTGCAGCTCACCATGGCAACCCGAACACCGGAGGCCTATGGCGATGATCTCGCTAACTGGCTGGACTATGGCGCTTCACCCCGGGGAACTATCTCTCTTGATCTCTGCGCAAGGGCAAATGCATTTTTATCAGGTAAGGATTTCGTCAGCCCGGATGACGTTCAGGCGGTGGCTCATGATGTGTTACGCCATCGAATTATCGTTAGTTTCGAAGCAGAGGCCATTGGCGTGACGGCCGATCAAATTCTGGACACGCTGATTCAAAGAGTCGCTGCAGCCTAATCTTGATAGCGAGACCTGGCATGGCCAAAATAGAACGACATCATGTCTCTGCCGACACCGAAGTTCGAGGCGGAGCCTACACGGATATCAGGGAATTGATTCGCCTGCGCTATGCTGTCCGTGAACTGGATTCACTGACGCTGCCAAAATCAACCAACCCGCTATCCGGCCTGCTGACATCAAACTTTCGTGGCCGCGGCATTGATTTCGCGGAGGTTCGCGTCTACCAGCCGGGTGATGATGTAAGAACAATCGACTGGCGGGTGACTGCACGCACCCAGACACCGCACACGAAGCTATTTCAGGAAGAGAAGGAACGCCCGGTGCTGATTCTGGTAGACCAGTCAATGTCGATGTTCTTTGGCTCAACACGTGCTTTTAAATCGGTCATTGCAGCAGAAGCAGCAGCCTTGATCGCATGGACAAATCTCGACCGTGGTGACAGGGTCGGCGGTATCGTTTTCACCGAGAACAAACACCGCGAAGTTCGACCAAGACGAAGCAAACATTCCGTGCTTCGCTTGCTCCATGAAATTAACGATTTCAATCATGACCTGTCGAAGGACAGACTCGCAGACTTGCTCCAATCAAATGACATTCGTACGACAAACGATCCCACGACAAACGATCGCACTACACGTCATCGTACGACAGGCAGTAATCCTTCAGTCAGGCCACAGGAAGACTATTTGTCAGAGGCATTACGCAATGTACGCCGCGTTGCCAAACATGGCAGTACCATCTTTCTGATCAGTGACTATCGATCCTTGAATGAACAGGCACGTATTCATATTCGACAACTGGCAAGACACAACGATATTGTCGGCATCTTTGTCTCCGACCCGCTGGAACGTTCACTCCCGACACCGGATCTCTATACCATCACCGATGGCACAAACAAGGCAAAGATCAATACTGCTAACAGAAAATACAGGGAAAAATACCAGAATGCGTTCGACGAATACGTCGAGCAACTGCGTAGTGAGTTCGCGAGAATAAAATCTCCACTCATAGAAATTTCGACGGCAGACCCCATCGTTCAGGCACTCTCATCAAGATTTAGCGAACAGGCTTCGGGAGCATAAGGTGGCGCAAGTCAATCCCGGCATCATGCCCGCAACCCAGAATGACCCTCTGGCACAGCTAAGAGACATTCACTTGCCCCCGGCAATAGAGACATCGCCGCTGGCAATTGAGGCATGGCCACCGGCCCCGGGATGGTGGATATTGGCTTTTCTTGCGGCACTAACTATTCTGCTTTCCTTCTATTGGCTCTGGAACCGGTGGCAGAGAAACAAATATAGACGAGAAGCCATCAAGGAACTCGACGGTTTACTGCAATCCTATGCGGCTCATGGTGATACAGCAGAATATCTTCAGGACTATCAGAGACTGTTAAAGCGGGTCGCACTCACCCGATACAACAGACAAGACGTTGCGAATCTGACAGGCGAATCCTGGGTGGCGTTTCTGGACAAGAGCTCCGACAGCAATGAATTCACCATGGGTGACGGTCAAATACTCATTGACGGAAACTATCAGGCTGCACCAGAGGCGAATATAGACAAGTTGCACAGCCTCGGCCAGCATTGGATTCGCAAGCACCGTCCGCTCGCAGAGTTGGAGCAGGCCGCATGATTGAATTCCTCTGGCCATGGGCAATTGCTTTTCTACCGCTGCCACTGCTGGTCTACTGGTTGGTGCCCAAAACGGTTCAACAGGAATCCGCCCTGCGCGTCCCCTTCTTCGACATGGCATCAGGTTTCGAGAGCGAGATCAAACTCATCCAGCGCCGCTCACTGCTGCGACGCTTACTCATGGTGCTAATGTGGCTGGCGCTGGTACTCGCAGCGACAAGGCCGCAGTGGATCGGTGAACCTATTGAACTGCCGACCAGTGGTCGTGACCTTCTTCTGGCGGTGGACATTTCCGGCTCCATGGGCACTGAAGACATGAAACGCGGCAATCAGATGACCACCCGGCTGGCCATCGTCAAGAGTGTTGTCGGCGACTTTGTTGAACGCAGAAAGGGTGACCGACTTGGTCTGATCCTCTTCGGCAGCCAGGCCTACCTGCAAACACCCTTAACATTCGACCGCAATACAGTCCGCTCATTATTACAAGAGACACCTCTGGGAATTGCCGGTGGTAAAACAGCTATCGGTGATGCGATTGGTCTTGCCGTTAAACGCCTGAAAGAACGCCCGGCGGAAAATCGCGTGCTGATTCTTCTAACCGATGGTGTCAACAATGTCGGCGAAGTCACGCCGCTACAGGCAGCGAAACTTGCAGCCCTGGAAGGCATTCGTATTTATACCGTCGGCTTCGGAGCAGATGAATTGCTAGTGCCGGGGCTATTGTTCAACCGAAAAATTAATCCTTCTGCAGATCTTGATTCGAAAACCCTGACTCAGATTGCGAACCTCACCGGCGGCATTTACCAACGCGCACGCAGCGCTACAGAACTGGCCAACATCTACGCCGCCCTGGACCAACTGGAACCCATAGAACTCGAACAGGAAACATTCCGCCCGGTGAAGTCGTTATTTTTCTGGCCTTTAGGATTCACCCTGTGTCTGAGTATGCTCTTCGCTGCCCTGCACCCAGCCGTGTCGAGCTGGATACGACAACGTATTCTTACCTGGCGAGAGTCGACATCCCAGTCTAAAAAACCGACAGGTTCCGCAGATGGAGTTTCAGGCTAATGCAGGAACTCTCGACAGATCTGGTGGACGGCTTGCCGCAACTCCCGGCAGAAGGGCTCTCTCTGGCATTGATTCAGGACCAATTCATCGGTATTACCCAGGACTTCCACTTCCTCCGACCGGAATGGTTGTACGCCCTGATTCCTGCCGTCTTGCTGTTCGCTATACTGCGTTACCGACAAGGTAGCTCCAGCAACTGGGCAAGGGCCATTGACCCCAGCCTGTTGCCCTACCTGCTGGAAAATACCAGCGGGGCCATCAAGAAAAGTCCGTTCAGCCTGCTATTGGTCGCATGGGTATTAGCAAGCCTTGCGCTGGCCGGCCCGGTCTGGATCAAGACCCCGCAGCCGGTTCATGAGCGCGAAGATGCTTTGATCGTCATTCTGGATTTGACCCGTTCCATGTATGCGACGGATGTCAAACCCAATCGCCTTATCCGCGCACAACGTAAATTGAAAGACCTGCTCAAACTTCGCGATGAAGGCGTTACCGGATTGGTTGTCTTTGCCGGTGATGCTCACACCGTGACACCCCTGACAGACGATACCAATACAATCATCGCCATGATCCCGGCATTGAAGCCTGAAATCATGCCAGCACCAGGCAGCAACCTGGCACCTGCCCTGACGAGAGCAATGCAGCTTTTTCAGGATGCCGGTATTGCCAGTGGCCGCATTCTGATCATGACCGATGAGATACGTGATGCAGCGCAAGCACAGGACATTGCACGGGACAATCGCTACTCTTTTCCAATTTCCGTTCT
This sequence comes from uncultured Pseudomonadales bacterium, assembly GCA_964489485.1. Classification (GTDB taxonomy): domain Bacteria; phylum Pseudomonadota; class Gammaproteobacteria; order Pseudomonadales; family Azotimanducaceae. The sequence goes on from CAZAZB010000120.1 coordinate 7,810, forward strand.
GGCTGTTGGCACACCAGAAGGCGCACCAGTACGCCTGATGGGTATCGATGTAAAAGAGGGGTATCTAAAAGATAACAGCGGTAACCTTGTGATTCCCCGGGTTGACCTGGCCCGGTTACAGCAATTCGCAAACCTTGCCGGTGGACGCTATTCCTCCATGACCTTGGCCGATGACGACCTGGCGTATCTTCTGTCAGAAGAACCACTACTGGAAAACGAAACCCTACGTGAACTGGAAAGGGACTTTGATGTCTGGTTCGAAGAAGGCCCCTGGCTCTTGTTACTCCTGCTTCCCCTGGCATCTCTGGCATTTCGTCGCGGCTGGATCTGGTGCCTGGCTTTACTGATCGTTATGCCGCCAGAAAGCGCACAGGCGAGCCTCTGGGATGACCTCTGGCAAACACGAGATCAACAAGCGATGCACGCAATGAAGAACAACAAGGCAGAAGAAGCGGCACAACTCTTTAAGGACCCGGCGTGGAAGGGCTCGGCACTCTACAAGAGTGAAAACTACGATGATGCGGGTAATGTGTTTGCCCAGGTTCCTTCAAATGATGCCACATACAACCTCGGGAATGCACTGGCCAAACAAGGAAAACTGGAAGAAGCGATCGACGCCTACTCAAAAGTGCTCGATCAACAACCGGATCACGATGACGCTATTTTCAACAAGCAACTGGTTGAAGAACTACTTGCCCAGCAGCAGGAACAGCAACAAGACGAGGGCGGCGAAGAAGGCGACGAGAACGAAGATAAAGACAAGAGTGACCAGCAACAGTCGCAGGACGATGAGGGTGAAAGTGACAAGGACGAATCATCCGGCGAAGACGAACAACAGGATGGTTCAGACGAACAGGGCGACGAAGAAAAAGACAAGGAACAAAATCCTGAAGACGGCGAGCAGGATGAAGAGGCCAATCCGCAAATGGCAGAAGAAGATGCAAAGCTGGATGAAGAAGAACAACAGGCATTACAACAATGGTTACGCCGTGTCCCTGATGATCCTGGCGGTCTGTTAAGGCGTAAATTTGAACAACAATATGAAGATAATATCCGTGAAGGTAAAACTGCACGCAATCAACAAGATGCGGACTGGTAAGGGGATGTTAATGATTAAGACGAGATCTATTTTTTCGGTAAAACGAGTAAGCATCCTGCCTATCGTTCTGCTCCTGACGACTTTTTTATTCGCAGTCAATGCACATGCTGACGTGTCCGCGACCGTTGACCGGGATACCGTTGCTGAGTTCGATACCCTCATGTTGACCATCCGGGTGAAAGGAGACGCACCGGACACCACGCCAGACTTTAGCCCTATCGAGCAGGACTTTGAAATTCTCGGCACCAGCAGCCAACGCAGCAACCGCTTCACCATTACCAATGGTAGACAGACCAGGGTCATACAAACTGACTATGCACTAACGCTGCGTGCAAAAAGATTGGGTAGATTAATCATTCCGCCCATTCGTGTCGGCAATGAAATAACAAAAGGTGTCGCCATCACTTCGGTGAAACAGTCTGCGGCCGTGACCCGGCAAATGAACCAGCTGGTGTTTTTCGATACCTCCGTCGACACCACATCAACCTATGTGCAGGGTCAAATCCTGTATCGAGTAAAACTGTTCTATTCAGAGGCCATCGCCGGAGACTTCCCACCGCCACCAGAAATTGAAGATGCAGTCATCGAGGCACTGGAAGCTGAAAAACGATATGAATCCATCGTTAATAATCGACGCTACTATGTGCTGGAAAAACGATACGCGATATTCCCACAAAAGAGTGGCAGGCTCCTGATCCCAAGAGAAACATTCGTCGGTTCAAGAGGACGGGGCGGGCTTTTCTCTGCCCGGCAACGTGTCTCTGCCGTGTCAGATGAACATGAAATTAACGTCCGTACCATTCCCAATGCCTTTAATGGCGATAGCTGGATTCCGGCGAAAGAGGTTAGTCTGTCTGAATCCTGGTCCGAAAGCCCACCACGATTCAGGGTTGGAGAGCCGGTTAATCGCAGGTTGTCCATCACCGCCGTCGGATTGGCATCATCGTTGCTGCCACCCTTTAAGGAACTGGATCTCAACAATGCCAAGACTTACGCTGATCCTCCTGAATCTCTGGAACAGGCGAGCCAGGACGGTATCGTGGCCACCAATACAACCACCATCGGCATCGTTCCCGTCAAGGAAGGCACACTGGTCCTGCCGGAGATCCGCATCCCCTGGTGGAACACCCGCACCAATCAAATGGAAGTCGCGATCATCCCTGAAGCCTCTTATGAAGTACTGCCGTCCATTGGATCTGTTTCTGTTGCGCCTGTTGTAAAAAGACCGGATACGGCAGCAGCGCCAGTTCTCATTCAACAACCTGAACTTAGTAATCAATGGCTTTGGTTGGCCATCGTGTTCGGGCTACTCTGGATGTTTAGCAGCTGGCGCTGGTGGATGGTTCGTCGTCAACTCTTGTCGGGTGCCCCACGGCATTCTGCGGCACCAGAGATTTCAACCCCAAGTGAACTGGATGCCTTCGGCAGGTTCAAACGTGTCTGCAAATCTAACGATGCG
>CAZAZB010000121.1:0-10267 GCA_964489485.1 uncultured Pseudomonadales bacterium
TTTTAATGTTTTCAGGATAGATTCCCGCATAACGAAGTGCAACACCACCGCCCAAAGAATGAGCAATGACATTAAGTGGTGCCAGATTTTGTTGATGAATTAATTGGGCAAGATCGTAAACATACTCGCTATGACTATAGGCACTGCCGAATACCCATGCCGAATCACCATGGCCGCGAAAGTCCGGTGCAATAATATGGTATTCATCACGAAGTTCCTGAGCGACCCAATCCCAATTATGACAATGGTCGCGATTGCCGTGCACCAATAACAGGGGCGGCGCGTCCGCGTTCCCCCAATCAAGATAATGTAACCGCAGCCTCTGGGAAAAGTAGGTATGTGATGTCGGGCTTGCTTTATCTTTGTCGCTAGACAAGGTTAGGTTCCTGCTTTGACTATGTGAATTCAGCACCCATTATATCAACTAATTCCTGTGTTAATATCTGAAAACCTCAGGTTCTCTTTAGAAGTGGAATGCCAGCTTCGACTAAAACGATAGTAGATGCGCTAAAGCATCGATATGCCAGCTCAAAAAGCCCAGATAGCCCGACCCCTGGAAGTGAGATTGTTCAATTTCTACGAGGGCCTGCAACCAACCTATTCCCGAAAACCCCGAACCTGATCAAAATCTTGTCCCGGTCGAATCCGGGATGGATCTTATCAGACGAACATAAGTCAATTCTAAACTCGGTCGATGACTGTTCTGCACTAATATTTAACCTGATGAATGTCGAACCAGTGATAGAACAAAAGCTGAAAATTATCATTCCTGAGCTAGCTTGTCAGTTTCTTGAAGACCCACTTCAACCCCTTACGCCAATGAAGCACTCGTTACTTGCGCTATTGGACCTTCTCGTCAGTGCCTGTATAGGATGGACGCCCGATCTTGGCAGATCAGGTGACCAGTTTATAAAGCAGGTAGACCTGGTCATCAACAGTATTGTTAAGAACCAGGGAGACTATAAAGAAGTCACGGCGAATCTTCGATCCTTTCTGGAGAAAGAAAAAAAGCGAACAGTAAAGCTCGAGGAAAGGCTCATCGCATCAGAGACAGGTATTCTCCGCTCCAAGAAATCAAAACTGCTCACTGCCCAGATGATTAACCAGGAGATGGAAAATAAACTTCTGACAGCATCGATCGTGAAATTCTTGCAAGGGCCCTGGAATGACTCCATTCAACTACTTGCTTTAAACGAAGGTTTTGAGAGCGAACAGTGGTTTAGAGCCGTTAAAATGACAGAAACCATCATTAGAACTTACCAACCAATTTCGCTCGATGATAAAGATGAAGTGAATGCAGAGAAACAACGCCTCTATCGAATCATTGAGCATATCCCTAACGAGATCCGGGACCTACTTGTTGCGCTTGAACACAATTCAGAAAGCGCGCAATCAGCTCTCGCTGAGATTGAAAACGAACATGTTCTTGTTATCAGTGAAGAAGAACTTGATTATGTGCCTTTTTCACCGATCGACATAGATGGAGAGGCCATCGACAAAAAGACTTCTGTTAGCCGTGTACTCCTGAGAAAGCTCAATGCACTTGAACCGGGACAATGGTTTACATTCGAAGAGTCAGAACAATCTATTCGCATCAAACTTATCCTTAAAATCGAGGATATTAAGACCGTACTGTTTACCAATAGAAATGGCATGAAAGCGCTGGAAAAAAGTTTTGATGAACTCGCCTACTATCTTTCTTCTGGCGTTATCAGGCCCCTAAATTTAGAAAAAGCATTTTCCACAACATTTTCCCACTACTATCAGGGTCTGATTGATCATTTTGTACGAGACCTCGCCCAGGAGGCCGAAGCAGACCGAGAACAAGCATCATTGATCGCAGCGAGAGACAGACAACTAGAGGAAGCTGCTTCTGAGGCAAGAAAAGCAGAAGACGCCCTACGAACGAGAAGACAGGAAGCCCGTGAAACATTGTTAACCCTTGCAAAAAATGAAGCCTTGGCAGTAGACAGAAAAGAAGAAGTATTAGCCGTCAACAAATCTGTCAACATGATGAGCGTGGGTACCTGGCTCAAGTTACCGGGCATAGCTGGCGATAAAGAAGAATGCAAGCTTGCGGTCCGGCTTGCTGGCGTAGATAAAATGATTTTTGTAAACCGCGAAGGTATGAAGGTTGGCGATTTCTCGACAGAACAGCTGACGCATTTACTGGTGACAGATAGAGCCGAAATAATCGACGAGGGCATCGAATTTGAAGATACTCTCGCTGAGGTTGTCACCAAACTTCGTCAAGACAGGAACAAAAGCTATGACGAACTCACCGGAAAATAAACAGCGTATCGAAGCGCGCCTGGAAAAAGAAACAACCATCTTTATAGAGGTGCTTGCTTCAGACCGTCAGAGCGCTGGTACAGTCATCATGTGTAACTCGCTAGATCTATCAGCAAATGGGCTACAGGTAGTCGTTGATGATCATATCGTTGCCGGGTCTATCTTCAGGCTTTGTATCGACTTAAAGGATGCTGACCCGATCTTTCTCGTCGCGGAAGTGGTCTGGCAAAGGCCCGACCCGGATAGCGACGCCTACCGAATCGGATTTCTTCTATTTGAATCTGACGACACAGATATTGCGCGATGGAAGAACCTCGTCGCGGACATGATGCCCTAAGAACTCACTTCGGCCAATCCTCACCATCATAGTATCGAGTACCACGATGGCCTTTTCTAGTATAAGGCTCATCGAGGCGTTCGCCGGGGGCTTCTACATAGATTAACGAACGGGGTCGCCCCGACCCAGGGTGCACAGCACCGCCGACTATCTTGCTGATTATCATCCGACCGCGCAGGAGATCCTTATAAATCGTATAGACATAATCCCCCACTTTAAGCTTCGATGGCTTGCCCGCCATGTGAAACTCATATTCCTGAATTGAACCATCGTATAGAGATTCGAATCTTGACTCACCACCACTAACAGGTATCGTTTTCGTGATGCCACTCATACTAAAACTCCCTTTCGTTACAGTATTTCGAAAGAGCGTTAGTCCGGCAATCCCAACACACGTTTTGCAATTATGTTGAGTTGGACCTCCGAGGTTCCGCCTTCTATGGAATTCGCCTTGGTACGCAGCCATGCCCTTGTCTGCGTCAATTCAGTAGACGAGAACCCTTCCCCTTCCCAGCCCAACATTTGTGAACCCATAGACTCAAGCATCAATTCGAATCGCGATTTATTCTGCTCTGTCCCATACAGCTTGAACATTGACGATACAAAACTTGGCGCTTTCGTTGATTTCGATTCTTCACCCGTTCGTCGAACGGTCAAGCCAAAACATCGGTCATTCATGGAGTGTTGAACAATTTTTTCACGCAGGTTGTTGTCGGCCAATTTTCCATTCTCAAGCCCGACATATTCAATGGCAAGATCCTTCAAAGGACGCGTTCGTTGTCCCCCGCCGCCGCCGCCAATCATTGTTCTCTCGTATTGCAATAACCGTTTTGCGACTGTCCAACCATCATTGACTGTACCAACAACATTTTTTCGTGATGCCCGGGCATCTTCGAAGAAAGTCTCACAGAATGGCGAAAGACCACTGATTAATTTAATGGGTTTGACGGAAACACCAGGTTGGTCCATGGTGAACAGTACGAAAGTAATACCGCTGTGTTTCGGTGCTTCGGGGTCTGTACGCACCAGGCAAAATATCCAATCCGCCTTGTCGGCCCCGGATGTCCAAACCTTCTGGCCATTAATAACATACTCATCACCATCAACAACCGCCTTGGTTTGCAGGCTCGCAAGATCTGACCCGGAATTGGGTTCGCTATAACCCTGGCACCACCAGATTTCTCCGCTGCTGATTTTAGGAAGATGCTCTGCCTTCTGTTCATCCGTACCATATTCCAGCAGTGCCGGACCAATCATGGACAAGCCCATTCCAACCAGAGGTGGTCTGGCGTTAACCCGCGTCATTTCTTGTCGAAACACCTGATGCTCATCTGCAGTCAAGGCGGCACCGCCATATTCATTCGGCCAGGTAGGCGTCGTAAACCCCTTTGCCGAACACAGATCCATCCATACCTTGGTATCAGGATTCTTGTAAGTTGCGCGCTTTCCGCCACCAGGCATTTCATCCATGGACATGGGTGTTCTCATCGACTCGGGGCAATTATCCTCTAGCCATGCTCTTGTTTCTTTGCGGAAGCTTTCCAATGACATCAAACAACTCCTGATACAATTTATAAATAGATTAAACCGACGATTCGTCTGCTAACTGCAAATAGTGAGCTGAAACTCTAGCCGGGGGTTTATCAAACTGGTATTGATTCAAATTCGTGTTACTTCATTCCGGTGCTATCTGATACCGGTGTTATTTCAAAAAGCGTGATTTCACTCTGGGTGCCAAATCTCATCACGGGCCCCCAGGTACCGGTTCCCTGGGAAACATAAAGCCTCGCCTCACCCAATTTATACAGGCCCTTGACCTTATCGAACACCCGCCCTACCACCAGATTAAATGGAAAGATCTGGCCATTATGGGTATGTCCACTTAACATTAAATCAATATCAGCAGCAGCAGCAGCTTCCAAACCCCGGGGGCGATGGTACATCAGCACATTAAACACCCCGGTTTTGACATCAATGTTTTTTAGCTGTCTGCCTACCTGCATGGCATCATCCATATCATCAATGCCGATAATCTGGATATCGTCTCGAAACATTACCTCGGCATTCCTTAAGTTACAGACACCGAGATTCTGCATTCGGTCTAGAATTTCATCGAGATCTTCATACTTTTCATGATTACCAATACTAAAATAAACTGGTCCAACAATGCTTTTCAGTGACTTCAGCTGGGACTCATGCACACCCGTGGCATCTATAAAATCGCCTGTAATACAGACAAAATCAGGCTTCAATCTGTTGATCTTGTAGACAACCTCTTCAAGGAATGACTGGCTCCGTGAACCGATGTGGACATCACTTATTTGCACGAATCGAATAGGTGCGACAAGATTCGCTGAACTGAAGCTAATTTTTTTGACCACAGGCACCAGCGCCACAGCCATGCCTGCCATGCCACAGAATATACCGAAACTGACAATCGCTAGCGCCGCTGTTATCGGTTGAATCACTCCTGAAAGCACAAATAGCTCACCAACAAGAAGCGCTATTAGTACGAGTGGGCTTACGCCCAGCCAGAAATCCGCCACCAGCCGATACCACCGCGCCCAGGTAGATTTATTGTGCCGCAAGTAAACGCGGCTAAGAATCTGGCTAGTGCCAAGGGATACAAATATCAAGGCAGTCAGCCAGAGAGGAAATTCCAACCAATTGCAAATACGAAGTATCGGATAGAAGAACAGCGGAACATGTAGCAAGAGTACACCGACATAGAATCGACTCCACCCTCGCGCGCGCGTTGCGACGGAACGCATCGGTGTTTCTTTGCTGGCATAGGATTGTGAGTCACTCAAGCGAGTATCTACCGGAGATTAGTTAATGGTTCGGTCAAGATAATCCTTGAGACGTGCCCAGGCATCTTGCGCAGGTTTGGTATTTGTTTCAGGGTCTCTATCAACATGAAGCCAAAACCCGTGTTGCACATCATCATAGATATGAACATCATTCTTGATACCGGCATTTCTCATCGCGCCGACAAAATCATTTACCTGCGCCACGGTGATTCCTCGATCCTCGCCAGCAAATGTCCCGTAGATTTCATGATGAATCTTTGCCATTTCATCTGGATCGCTCAGCAACCTGCCATAAAAAATTGCGGTGCCCTCATGGTTGTCACTACCAAGTGCATAAGACAAAGCGACTCCACCACCATAACACCAGCCAATTGCAGCAACCTTACCGTTGATGTCGTCTCGATTCTTCAGGTATCTAGCAGCAGCATCCAGATTGGCAATAATTTGGTCTGGATCACCCAGTGTTTCACGAACAAGAACCATATTCTCTTCACGGTTTGTCCCGAGACGGCCAGAGTAGAGATCTGCCGCAAGAGCAACATAACCCTCATCCGCAAAGGCATCAGCAACCTGTTTAACACGCTTGCTCAACCCATCCCATTCGTGGATCAATATAACAGCACCTTTGTTTGTAACGGACGTCGGGACAGCCAGATAGCCTTTAGCTTTCGGGTTGGCGGCAAAATACTGCAATTCTTTACCCTCTGGATCACCAGCCTTTCCGAGAACAGCATCAGGTAATGCTGATTTGGCAAGGCTGCCACTCATAAAGCCGCCTATAAAAAGGACGGAACAAAGCATCAGTACAATTCTTTTTTGCATCCTGGAGCACCTTGATTTGATCGGATAAGTGTTGATTACACGTTAGCAACTGACATGTTGCAAGCAGAAACATTGTCCGCTATTACTGACTATCACCGATCAAGTACATCTGAAGCACAGGACGTGAGACAATTTCCAGATCCAAAGAATTTTCTCGTGGAATCATAACCCGGATCTTTCAATACGGGTTCAATACGCGTTTTCGGTATAAAGCCGCGACCTAAACTCTCCACAATTAGTTAAAGGAGCACCATGAATACAGATGAGAGGGGTGGCACTGCTGCAAAACATACCGCAGGGAAACTGCACAGAGATAAACAAAAAGCCTCAGAAGCAGATGACAGGTCCTATGCAGCGCGACTCTGGCAGTACAAGCAAGCAGAGACCGTCGCGCTGATGATCAACGTCGGTCGACGCCTCGGGCTGTTTGAACACCTTTCTGGTGCGGGCGCAGTCACAGCCACCGAACTGGCACACAATAGCCAGTTACACGAGCGCTGGGTTCTGGAATGGCTGCGGTTGCAGTGTGCCGCTGGAATTGTCGAATATAGCGAAGACGAATCTGGTGGAGATCGATTCGAACTCCCCGGGATGGGCGTAAAAATGTTGGGCGACAGTGATAACAGTCAGTTCATGCTGGAAAATTTTGACGGTGGCATTGATTCCACACAGATAGAGGGTCTTCTCGACTCATTTCGAACGGGAATTGGAAAGACCTATGAATCGGCCGGTCCCGAAGGTGCACGCCGCGGCGAAGAGAGACACTGGAGATCCGCCAGACAACAGGTGATTCCAAATATGATCCCGGCACTTGACGGTGTGCAGGACAAGTTAACAGCAGGATGTCGTGTCGCGGATCTTGGATGTGGCGATGGTGCAGTAGTGCTGGCTCTGGCAGAGGCATTCCCAGCTTCAAGTTTTGTCGCATACGACCCGAGTAAATTTGCCATCGCCAGAGTGAAGGATGTCGCGCAAGAGATGAAACTTCACAATGTGGAGACCGTTAACGGGGGCGGAGAAGCAATGCCCGATAAGCCTCACTACGACCTGGTCATTACCTTCGACTGCATCCATGACATGACCCATCCGCAGGAGGCCATATCCAGTATAAAGAGATGTATCAAAGATGATGGTACCTGGTTTATCAAAGACATCCGCAGTAAACCAAAATTCAAAGACAACTTAACCAATCCTATGCTGGCCATGATGTACGGCTTTTCACTCTTGTCCTGCATGTCTTCTGCCATGTCAGAAGCCGGTGGTGCCGGTCTCGGGACCCTTGGATTTAACCCGGAAGTTGCTGAGAAGATGAGCCGGACTGCTGGGTTCACCCAATTCAAAATGCACGACTTTAAAGACCCAGGCAATCTTTATTATGAAGTGAGGGTCTAAACTTCCCCTGTTAAAAAAACTGGGACTGGATGCAATATCAATGAGTAAAACAACTTCGACGTCGAAAAATGCTTTCGGTGCAGCGGCATATGGAGGGAAGAACTGGGTTGGTCGCAAACACAATCACCAGGATGAAATAGGGACCATCTGGTCCGACGCTCAAATATCTAACGAGTTTTCGCCGCTGTCTTGTGTACTGATGCACCGCCCAGGGAATGAACTGTTGGCATCGGATAATGAACCAGACAAATCACTGATGCTTGCATCCCTCGATATCGCCAAAGCACAACAGCAGCATGATGGCATTACTGATATCTATCGTCGCGAGAAAATCCAGGTTCATCTCGTGGACCCGGCCCATCTACCGCCTCCCAATCAGATGTTCTGCGCCGACCTCTGCGCAATGACCCCCCAGGGCGCAATCCTGGCGCGCCCGGCTGGGCAGGTTCGTGCAGGTGAAGAGCGCAATGTGGCAAGACGTCTGGCGGACCTTGGTGTACCAATACTCCGAACGCTGACGGGCGATGCAGTTTTTGAAGGGGCTGACCTCATGTGGCTTGATTCTACCACCGCGATAATCGCCAGAGGTCACAGAACTAACCAATTCGCGATAGATCAGATCACCACAACTTTTTCAGAGATTGGCTGTAAATTAATTTCTGTTGACCTGCCATTTGGTACAATGCATCTGATGGGGATGATGCGAATTGTCGACCGTGATCTCGCCTTCTGTTGGCCGCGACGAACACCCGTGGCTGCCGTTAACGCCCTGCTTGATCATGGTTATCAGGTCGACTTCCCGTCGTTAGACGACGACCCGGACAGTTATCGGGCGATGAATTTCGTTACCCTGGGTCCACGAAGAATTCTATTGGCCGCTGGTCTCGACTTATTTGAAACACATTTCGAAAAACTGCATATCGAAGTACTGACAACTGACGTAAGCGAGCTTGCCAGAGCTGCTGGTAATATTGGTTGTTTGACCAGCGTGTTATCCCGCGAAGGAGAATAGATTGTTTAGTTGGAATACTAGCGACAGAGCCCGGCAGTTTTAGATGGACTACATCTGGATCGTTGTTGCTTTTTTCTGCGGCTTCCTTGCCAAGCAGATGAACCTCCCGCCACTGGTAGGCTATCTGGCCGCAGGTTTCGGACTTCATTCCCTGGGTGTCCAACCAGATGACTGGCTGGCTGAGCTTTCTGATCTCGGTGTCACGTTACTCCTCTTTACCATTGGCCTGAAACTCAACATCAAGGATCTGCTCAAACCTGAAATACTATTTGGCGCTACCGGGCACATGTTTGCCGTCATTCTTATCACGACATTGAATAGCTTGATACTCGGCTATCTTGGTTTTACCTATTTCGAGGATCTGGACTGGCGCACTGCGATGCTAATAGGACTGGCAGTTAGTTTCAGCAGTACAGTTTGTGCCGTAAAGATCCTTGAAGACAGAGGTGAAATGGCCTCGCGGCATGGACAGGTCGCGATCGGCATCCTGATCATTCAGGACATTATCGCGGTGGCATTTGTCTCTGTGGCATCAGATGCATCACCAACCTGGATGGCACTTGGCCTTCTATTGTTGCCTCTAGCAAAACCTCTTGCGTCAAAACTGCTTCAACTCACTGGGCATGGTGAGTTACTCCCACTCGCTGGTATTTTTCTCGCCATATCAGGGGGTGTTCTCTTTGAGTTCGTTGGTTTTAAGGCACATTTTGGAACGCTGGTTGTTGCGGTCCTGCTGAGTGGGGACAAGAAAGCAAGCGAACTGGCAAAGTCACTATTCGCCTTTAAGGATCTGTTCCTCATTGCATTTTTTCTCGAAATTGGCTTTACCGCATTACCCACCGCCAAAATGATTGGTGTCGCACTGGTCATGGCATTTGCATTGCCACTAAAGGCAGCGCTCTTCTATCTCTGGCTAACAAGGCTAAGACTTAGAAGCCGAAGTGCTTTTTTAACAGCACTGAGCCTTGGGAACTACAGCGAGTTTGGACTTATTGTTTGTTCCATAAGCGTCAGCTATGGCCTTCTCTCACAAGAATGGCTGGTTATCATGGCGTTGGCTGTTGCCTTCTCGCTCGTACTCTCCAGCATTATTAATCTTTCAGCCCACAATATATTTGGACGCTGGCGCCACCGCCTTTGTTATTTTGAGCACCCTGACCGACTCGCAGAGGATAGCTTCAGCCAACCTTCAGAAGCGGAAGTCCTGGTTATCGGTATGGGGAGAGTTGGCACGGGAGCCTATAATATGTATAAGAACCACCTGGGTAAAAGCGTGTGTGGCATTGAACTCGGGGAGGCGCGAGTGGACGCCCATTGCGAACAAGGTCGCTACGTCATTAGGGCAGATGCGGAAGACCCTGAATTCTGGGCTCAGGTTGATCTTGCAAAAGTTAAGCTCATTTTACTCTCGATGCCAAATTACCTTGATATTCTTGAAGTGGAAAAGCAGCTTCGACTGGCAAATTATGAGGGCAAGACGGCAGGCATAGCCCGGTTCGAGGATGAGAAAGAAAAACTACTCGCTTCGGGTATCGACGTTGTCTTTGATTTTTACACAGAAGCTGGCGCTGGTTTTGCCGACAGAAGTGTCGACCTCCTGAG
>CAZAZB010000122.1:0-10233 GCA_964489485.1 uncultured Pseudomonadales bacterium
CTTCACACGCCAGGATAATCCCGGCAAGTATTTTTACAATCTGATGAGAACTGGTCATAAGACTGATCAGTGGATTAACCTCTTTGGTACCGGCGACGAAGAAACTACTTCAGCATCGTCTGATGTTTACCTGCAGAAAATGGAAAATTTGATTGTAAAGGAATACGAAAAAGGCGGTGTCGTCAAACAGGCCAAAGAAAAGACAGATGGTTTCATTGGGAAAATTCGTAAAGACTAGTACTAGCATCTAACTGAAAACGAGCGAGTTAACTATACCTCCATCGCCATTCCGTCTCTTCCGGGATCGGCTCCACCATCCCAACCATCATCCATCAATCGAATTGCATGGACACCAGAAAAATGATAAGAAAGATGCGAACGTCTAACGGTGTAGCCCCGTTCAACCAACCTGGATTCCACAAACCGGGGAATTCGGTTCGTTATTTCAATGATGTCTGATGTAACGCAAAATCTTGGAGCAGCGACAGCTTCCTGCGCGTTCATACCGAAGATGAGGACGTTCAGTAGACCCTGCAAAACGCCCATGGTGATGTAGGTGCCACCAGGCGCGCCAATAACGAGATAGGGTTTGTCATTCTTGAAAACAATCGTCGGCGACATGGCAGTGAATCTTGATTTGCCTGGCGCAAGCGAATCGGCATGGCCCGGCCTTGGGTCAAAAACCATCATGCAACCGTTGTACATAAAGCCCAGCCCCTCAGTGACCACGCCAGATGGATTGCCAAGACTGTGTGTCATGCTGACACAGTTACCCTCTTCATCCACGGCGCAAACATGCGTCGTGTCTCTGCTTTCATCTGTGCGCTTGACTCTGGGAACATGCGTTTTTTCTCCGCTCTTAATTCTTGTAGCCATTTCAGCGGCGTAGTCACTGCCCAGCAGCCTATCCAGAGGTGCCTCAACAAATTGAGGGTCTCCGAAATACTTATCCTTATCCACGGTCGCAATCTTCATTGCCTCAGCAACGGTTGCTATGTACTCGACGCTATTGTGCCCCATAGCCCGGAGATCAAAATGAGACAAGATGTTTAGCATCTCCAACACCACTGCACCGCCACCCGGTAGTTGGTTTGTGGCGATCTTGAATCCCAGATACTGTCCCCAAAGCGGCTCGGGTGCTTCTGTCTTGTAAGCTTCCAGATCGTCCCTGTCAAGAAGTGCATCATGGCGTGCCATATCCTTAACGATCTCGTTTGCAAGAGCTCCCTCATAAAAGTCGGACACACCGTGTTCAGCAATGCGCCTATAAGTCTGCGCCATGTCGGGATTCTTTAGCACCTCACCAGCTTTGTAGATTGAGCCATCGAGCTTCGTATAGATCTTTGCAGTGGCCGGTATGTGGGTGATCTGTTCGATATGAGGAATCCGGCCTGCGGCCTCCACCAGGTTCCAGTAACTTGCCACATGGTTGCGAACCGAAAACCCTTTTTCACAATACTCGATGGCAGGTTGTAACAAATCAGCAAAGGATAAATTGCCATGCTTATTTATCGCTTCTGCAAACGCTTTAAGCGACCCGGGACTCGTGATGGATTGGTAACCCAGTTCATTCACGCCGCCCTTCAGGATAAACCCAAACCCATCTTCTGTTTCTGATACGAGCAGGTCTTCCCACATGCCGGGTGTGGTCGCCAGCGGCGCCCTACCATGGAAATCGATAAAATAATGTTTCTTTTCAGCAGCCAGGTAAAGATGCATGGAACCAAAACCTGCGATGCCACACATTTGTGGGTCAACTGCCGTTTGAACAAGGGCGCAAGCAATGGCCGCATCGACAGCATTTCCACCTGCTTTTAGCGCCATCGCACCAGCTTCTACAGCTTCGGGTTGCGGCGCACATACCATCCCGTGTGTCATCCAATCTATTCCGTTTTAGTCTTCTTTGATGTAGGGGCGCCTTACTCCTCGTTCACCCTGACCATTAGAACATTCGTTCTAAGTTGATCGAGAATGGACTCAGCCGTATTACCAATGCTGACGCCGGTCCTGCTTTTTCTTGACACATTCCCCATAACGACAAATTCAGCGACCAGGTCTTTCGAGACTTTTGGAATCACCCAGTCCACCGGACCTTCGATAGCATGTTGGTGTTCTTCCAGCACGCCATATTCGTCACCGAGGCGCTTGAGGTTTTCGATGACCATATTGGACATTTTGCTACGATAGTTTGCCAACGAGTTGGACGCTTTGGACACAGGTACGAAAACGGGTGGCGCCGGATACGCACAGACGAGGTGAAGTTCGAAATTCAGTTCAGTGGCGAGATAGCTGGCGCTACCCATGATTACCTTATTCAGCGTTTCATGAATTTCATTGTCTGGGGCAGCATTTACCGCTGCGAGCACCTGCCCTACTTCGTCCCACTGCCCGGTTTCAACCAACATCACCGGACAGGGAGAGTATCGCATGAGCTTCCAGTCAATCTGATTGAACATGCCTTCTTTTGGTACGGCACTACGGGCACACTTCATTAGTAGATCGAAGTCGCCTGCACTCACAGCCTTAATAATTGCATCTGACGGATGTCGATTCCAGACGGCTTCAGTGCTTACCTCTATTTCCTTGTCCACCAGGGATGATGCGAGCCGATCAAGCTTTACCTGGCTTCCGTCTACAATGGTTCGGATAAAAACATCCCGCTGACTACCAGAGAGAAATGTCGCGATGCCAATCGCGCGATCGTAAGCACACATAAATAGATGAAGCGATGCACCTGTCGCTTCTGCTAGATAGGCGGCACGTTCGAATGCCGGCTGTTGTTCAAGACTTGCCTCAATAACAACAAAAATATTCTTGATAATAGCCACTAGTTTTTTACATATCCCGTTTGCGTGTTGGAATTAATTCTTTCCTTATCCACGGTTTCTACTGCTTCCTTAATAGCAGGATAGTCTTGCATCATTTTGTTCAGGTCTGCCTGTTTTAATTCATAAAGTGAACAGGGCGTTGCTGCATTGGTGGTCGCGTTTCTGGGTGCTCCGTGTAACAAGGCTGCTTCACCAAAGAAGTCACCCGCATAGAGTGTCGCTACTCGTTTCGTCTCGCCGCCATCTTCAATCAATACCTGCGCTATTCCCCGTGCAATAAGGAACATCGAATCTCCTGCTTGTCCTTGCTTGATAATACTCGTCCCCTTGGGTACGGTACGTCGGCGAAGATAGTTGCCGATATTGTCGAACTCAGCTTCCAGCCCTTGAAACAATGGGATTTTTCGAAGTAACTCCGAGACTTCAATTTCGAACGCAGCTGAAATATTATCCTTCTTTAACTGCCGTAGTCTCTCTGACTGATCCTTCAGAATCTTTTTGGCAATGCCTTCGTGAATCAATCCCATCTCTGCCGACTCTTCCACAGAATGATGTTCCGCGACAAGTAGCAAACGCTGCCCTAATTGTTCTTGCATGGTTTCGACGAACTCTGGGTACTGAACTGCTACTTCGTCCATTTGCCCTTTGGTGATGTCTAAAATGTGCTCATAAACACATTTTAGCGCCTCGTGTGCCGTCTGGTCCGATCCATTTTCAACCGCTATCTCGTTGAATGCGTCCAGAACCGTTCTAGCACAACGGTATCGTCCCCAGGCAACATCATAATCACGAATGATTCTCGAGGTACGAAGTCGTTCAGCAATGGTCGCCAAACCCGGTATGGTTTCAAGTAAACGAATGATAAAAAGATCCATCGTCTTACCCAATGATATTTTGATATCAGCGGTGGGGGTCAGATTCTTGTGGCGGACATCATCGAGTTGTACTGCCAGGATAGAGTCTAGTTCTCGAAACGCCCATTCATTGATCAATCCTCCACTGAACAATTCATAGGCCCTCGCCTTTTCCCTGGCCAGGCAGCGCATGCCTAATATGGAAGATCTGTCTTCGGGCTTCATGTCGGACGTCAGTTCATCAATCTGGCTGGTCAATTCCGCCAGGTTACGTTCACATTTTTCCTGGATATTATCTGCAATCCGCTGTGAAAAGAGCCCGCCACCCACCAGAGACCGGACGCGTTGCAGCCCCTCCTCCCTTGCCCGTTTATCCCCTTCAAGTTTAGCGAGATTATCCGCTGCACTGAGTGCATTGAGGCCGAGAAACTTAACCAATTTCTCTATGCTTAAGCCCTGTACGACCAGTGTAAACAGCACGGCCCCCATCACGATGGAGATGAGCGTGTCTTTGTTATCGAACTCAGGCAACGATAAGACAATAGCCAGTGCAATCGCTCCTCTTAAGCCTCCCCAATACATCACTTGTCTGAAAGGCATCTCGATTGGATCTGAGCCGGGAAGTTTCCCGAGCAAAGGTACAAATGTAAATATGACAACCGCCCGCGAAATCAGCATTGCCACAACCACCAACGCGATTAAGTGAATTGAATCCCAGAGTGCAAACAGATCAATTTGCAGACCAACCATGACAAATATCAGTGCATTCGCCAGGAACGCGAGGTATTCCCAGAAGTGTTCCATGAACTCCGATGTGGAAGGGGATATCTTGGACTTACCCCAGGAACCGATAACCAATCCTGCAGCTACGACAGCCATAATGCCACTGACATGAAAAGCGTGTTCAGCGATGATGAAGGAGAAGTAAGCTAAAATCGTGGTCAGTGTGATTTCAATATCGGGATCGGATTCAATCGCACCTAACGTGTAGCCAACAACAACGGCGAGTATCCACCCTACCAGTACGCCACCCAGAAACACGCGGAGAAAATCCATAAAGCCGCTGACGACAACTTCACCCGAAAACTCCCCCGAAACCAGAATACCCAGGAGCAAAGTAGCGAGCACCAGAGAAGTTGCATCATTGAACAAACTCTCGCCTTCCACCAGAACAGTGAGCCGTTCGGGGACACCTAGTTGTTTGAAAATAGAGATGACCGCAACGGGGTCCGTTGCACTCAGAATTGCGCCCAGCAGCAATGCAATCATAATACCAAAATCGGTAAAACCCGTGATGATAAGGCCGATGATCATCGTTGATACCAGCAACCCCGGTATTGCCAATGTCAGAATTGGCCAGATATTGCGTGACACCTGTCTGGCATCAAGGTTAAACGCTGATTCAAATATCAGCGTTGGAATGAAGACGAACAAGACCAGTTCCGGTGTCAGCTTAAAATCAGCCAGGGTGCCAAGAATAGGAAGTTGTTCGCTACCGGCCGCGATAGCGATGCCGACAAAAACCAGGAGTATTGTTAGCGGAATTTTATCGATCCGTTTACTAACAATGGTCGTGGCTGCCGCCACCAACATCAGTAGCACGATGCCCGTGACGAGATCTGCGACACCCTCTACCGATTGCTCCATTAACAGGTCCTGGAATTATTCTTTGAGTGAATTTATCTGTGCGTATGATCTATCGATCAGGATACTCGATTGCCACTATACTGCAATTCCCATCTGCTCTAGTACTTTTTAGGTTAGTAACTTTTCTCCTGCCCCAGTACCTGTTCAGCGATATAGGATTTGATCAGCTCCTGGCTGATCGGTGCAATAACGGGAATCATGATTTCCCGTAGGTAACGCTCCACATGGAACTCTTTGGCATAGCCCATTCCTCCATGCGTCAACACTGCTCTTTGGCACGCTTTCAGAGCAGCTTCTGCTGCCAGGTATTTAGCGCTATTCGCCTCGGCCCCACAAAATTTGCCATTGTCATATAAGTTTGCGGCTTTGAAGACCATCAGGTTGGCTGCCTCAAGTTCCATCCAGTTTTCCGCCAATGGGTGCTGAATTGCCTGATTTTTACCTATGGTTCTGTCAAATACCACACGTTCTCTTGCATAAGCTGATGCTTTTGCAAGAGCCGCCTGCCCCAGTCCGACGGCTTCTGAAGCAATCAGAATTCTTTCCGGATTTAAACCATGCAGCAGACACTTCCAGCCATCGCCCTCCTCGCCGATTCGGTCTGTGACAGGAACAACCAGATCGTCTATGAAGAGTGCATTAGAATCAACAGCTTTACGTCCCATCTTTTCGATCTCGCGGGCTTCAATTCGGGATCGATCCAGGTCTGTATAAAACAGGCTCAACCCTTCCGTTGGTTTCTGGCATTCTTCAATGTCTGTCGTTCTGGTAATCAGCAAAATTTTAGTGGCGGTCTGGGCTGTGGTGGTCCACATTTTTCGACCATTGATGACATAGTGATCACCATCGCGGACGGCACGCGTGGTCAGTCTGGTTGTGTTAAGACCAGCGTCAGGCTCAGTGACGCCGAAACACGCCCTATCCAGGCCCTGTATCAAACGGGGAAGAAAACGTTCTTTCTGTTCATCCGTACCGAAAACAACGATGGGGTTAGGACCGAAAAGGTTAAGGTGAACAGCCGATGCCCCGCTCATACCCGCACCGGACCTGGCAATGGTGTGGGCAAATATGGCTGCCTCTGTGACACCTAGCCCTGCTCCGCCATAGGCTTCAGGCATCGCGATACCTAGCCAACCTCCATCGACGATCGCTTTAACAAATTCTTCTGGAAAGTCGCCGGTCTTATCACATTGAAGCCAGTAGTCGTCGCCAAAGCCATCGCAGATTTTCTGAACGGCTGACCGGATACTCTCTTGCTGTTCGTTTAGGGTAAAGTTCATAGTAGTTTTAGGTATGATTAATAACTTTCTGTTTTGTAGTGATTTGTCGGCAGATCTCTATTTTTGTGTGATCTGGTTCAAGTATTAAGAAACTCATTGAATATTTCCACTATTTATTCAGTTATCAACTTCAAATAGCTGCTACGGTGCGCATTACGTTCAAAGATAAACGAACAACGACAAACTAATACCCTACAGGTCAAGTCATACAAGCCAATGAGCCCACCGGAACAATTCAACAGAAAAACGCGTACCAGAATAACCCTGGTGCATGCAGCACGAGAACTGGTCTTCGAGAGAGGACACGACAAAATCTCAATTCAGGACATTACGGCGCGAGCCGGTGTCGCAACGGGTACCTTCTATAATCATTTCCAGACAAAACAGGATGTCTTTGAAGCTGTTGTAGACGATTTCAGGGAAGGCTTTGCAGAAGGAGCACAAGAGATACGACAATATCTAACCGATCCAGCGCTGATTGTGGCAGCCACCATGAAATACTACTTTCAGCAGGCGCAAGATAACGAAAAGTGGCAGGACTTCATCAAATATTCTGGCCTAAGCGGCGATTACGCACTCTGCCAGGACACTGAACAGTGTCTGGAAGACATACAGCGAGGCGCTAAGTCCGGTCGATTCAAGGTAGAGGACTGTTATTTTACACAGACTCTGGTCACTGGAATGGTGAGGAATACCAACCTTGAGATCAACAAGGGGAATCTAGGTCGCTCGGCGATGGACTATACGGCTCAATATGTACTTCGCATGCTGGGCTTACCTGAACTTGTCGCCCGGGCTATCGTGCAGAGCCCCCTACCCGCAGTGCCATCCCGTAAGTTGGCACCCTTTCTCCCCATGCAGGCTGTCAGTTAAGCCATATTTCGGCTAACACCAACTTTTAGATCTGACCTGGCTCAACTCTATGCTCTTTTTAGGTTGAATCTCGACCTTTTTTTGACTAGATTAGCGCCCGAGCTTACCTGCTCCTTATTTTATCTGCATCTACTGGCAAGCCAGGAGATGCAAAGACGTCACCGGCCGGGCGATCCCCGAAGCGGTGAGACATAAATAATCAACGCGGCGATCCTGCGATGAGGTAACGACAATGCTTATAGACAATTCTCCCAGTCAGAATGCTGACCCGATATTGCGACGGAAACACCAGCAATATCTCCGGTTTTCTCAATACCTGCCAACCACCACATACCTACCCCCAACTTAAGGGGTAAACTGCTTTGAAAGTGATGTGGCACCAGAATCGAAACCTTCTGTTGATAGACAGTTTTGTTCTGTTGATTCGTTTCGATAATTTGTTCCGTTGCACCCGGGAGCGCCTATTATGGTATTGAAACAAGTGAGTCTCGACGACAAATACGAGCAACAATCGGGTCGGGTTTTTCTGACAGGAAGCCAGGCGCTGGCACGCCTCCCGATGCTGCAGAAACAGCTGGATCTTGCCAGCGGCTTGAATACGGCAGGCTTTATCTCCGGCTACCGTGGATCTCCTCTTGGTGGGCTGGATAAAACGCTCTGGCAAGCGAAGAAATACCTGAAAAAACATAATATCTATTTCCAACCCGGTGTTAATGAAGAGTTGGCGGCGACTTCTATCTGGGGCTCTCAACAGGTCAACCTGTTCGAAGGTGCAAAATACGATGGCGTCTTCTCCATGTGGTATGGCAAGGGACCGGGGGTTGATCGAAGTGGCGATGTATTCAAGCATGCTAATCATGCAGGAACATCAAAACATGGCGGTGTACTGGTCATTGCCGGTGACGATCATGGCTGCAAGTCTTCCACCCTACCCCACCAGACGGAATATGCATTTATGGATGCGATGATTCCCGTTTTAAATCCATCTGGTGTACAGGAAATACTGGATCTGGGACTCTATGGTTGGGCGCTGTCTCGCTATAGCGGTTGCTGGGTTGCCATGAAAACGATTGCTGAAACTGTTGATGCATCTTTTTCTGCCAGCATTGATGTGTCTGCTTTTAACGTCGTGATACCAGAAGGAAAAACAATAGATCTCAGCATCAACTGGCCTGACAAGCCGCTCGAACAGGAAATGAGACTGCATAATGAAAAGATGGATGCTGTCCTCGCTTTTTGCCGCGCCAATAGCCTTAATCGTGTCGTAATAGACAGTCCGGAACCACGCATTGGTATTGTCTCGACAGGCAAGTCCTATCTTGATGTCATACAGGCGCTTCACGATCTTGGCATCGATAACAAACTTGCTTCCGAAGTGGGTCTGCGACTCTATAAGGTGGGCATGTCATGGCCCCTCGAACCCGAAGGCATTCATGAATTTGCCAATGGCCTTGATGAAGTTCTGGTTGTTGAGGAAAAGCGCGGCCTTATCGAAGACCAACTCACCAGCCAACTGTATAACTGGGGTTCAGATGTACGCCCCCTGGTTGTGGGCAAGCGTGATGAATCAGGCGCCTGGTTGTTGCCGTCCACGGGTGAATTGACACCCGCTGTCATCGCCCGCGTCATTGCTGCGAGGCTGTCACGATTTTTCACCAGTCCTGTTATTGAAGACAGGCTCAAATTTCTGAATAAAAAGGAACAGTACCTCAACCGTCCGAAGGATCTGGCGGAACGAACACCTCATTATTGTTCCGGCTGCCCGCACAACACTTCAACCGTAGTGCCTATCGGCAGTCGTGCCATGGGCGGTATCGGATGCCACTACATGGCGACATGGATGGATAGAAACACGGATACCTTCTCGCAAATGGGCGGTGAAGGTGCCGGCTGGATTGGTCAGGCTCCTTTCACCGACACACAGCATGTATTTCAAAATCTTGGTGATGGCACCTACTTTCATTCTGGCCTGTTGGCCATTCGTGCGGCACTCGCCTCGGGCGTTAACATCACCTATAAGATCCTTTACAACGATGCTGTTGCCATGACGGGTGGACAACCCGTTGATGGTCAGCTCACGGTCTCGCAGATGGCGAAACAATTAGAGGGTGAAGGCGCGAAACGGATTGCTATCGTCAGTGACGACATCACAAAATACAATCGAACCGACTTTCCACGCTTTACAACATTTGATCATCGTGATGACCTTGACGCTGTTCAGTGTGAGTTACGAGAAGTCGAAGGAACTTCTATTCTGATCTTTGACCAGACTTGCGCTGCCGAAAAACGACGCAGACGGAAACGAGGCGAACTGGTCGACCCGGCTGTCAGAGCTTTTATTAATACTGGAGTCTGCGAGGGTTGCGGGGATTGTGGTCTTGTATCGAACTGTCTTTCCATCGTCCCGGAGGAAACCGAACTGGGACGCAAACGAAAAATAGAGCAATCTTCATGCAATAAAGACATGAGTTGTGTAAAAGGCTTCTGTCCGAGTTTTGTCAGCGTTGTTGGTGGCGATATGATCCACCCTGATAGAAATGCGACAGTCGCCCTGTCAAGTGATATCACTTTGCCGGATCCTGTTTTGCCATCGGTAGAAGAACCCTATGGCATCGTGATCGCAGGTGTTGGTGGTACAGGTGTGACCACACTGGGCGCCATACTGGGTATGGCCGCACATATCGAAAACAAAGGTGCATCGGTACTGGACATGACAGGCCTGGCACAGAAGTTCGGTGCTGTCATCACTCA
>CAZAZB010000123.1:0-10207 GCA_964489485.1 uncultured Pseudomonadales bacterium
TCGCGATTTAGACGCCGGGAATCCCGACCAGACAGGCGCGCAATCAGTGTTTCTTTCGGCTGCTCCATATCTATACCGACATAAAGACCCTTGTCGTTATAGAACAAACGGACCTTTGTGCGGTAGGGAGGCACCGCGAGGGTATCGGGTTGAATGACAAGAAACTCATCATAGGCCGGTAGTTGCCGCCAGATTGGCTCATCAAGAGCACCATCGACTTTAATCTCAACGTCATGACGTTCAACGACCAGTTTCTCACCCGGACCCAGGTCAACGAACAACTCTTGCGCAGCGACACCCGTCGGAACGAACAGTCCGATGATGACAAGTATGGCAATATCTCTAGACACGCAATTCCTCTGACGAACAAGACCGGTAACCTGATCCTGTTATTCCCTTTTAACACCTTTACCGCTGCAATTCTCAGGATCACAATGGTGAATGCCAGCTTATTGACTTTTTTGTCGACTTACTTACCAGCCGACTCCCTTACCTCCCAACAAGATCCCGGGAGACGAGTTCTTTCATGATCTCCGAGGTACCGCCGTAAATACGCTGAATACGCGAATCCAGATAGAAACGGGAAATCGGGTATTCTTTCATATACCCATAACCACCAAATAATTGCAGGCAACGATCCGCAACCCGACCTTGCATTTCCGTCGCGGCAAGTTTGCACATAGAGGCTTCGGCCGCTGTGAGTTGGCCCGCCATAAACTTCTGAACATATTTTTCAACCATGGCTCTATTGAGCTCTATTTCTGTCCTGATATCAGCGAGGACATAACGAGTGTTCTGAAACTTGGCAATAGGTTCGCCAAACGCTTTTCGTTCCATGACATATTCTAACGTGATATCTAACATTCCGTCCGCAGCGGCAACACCACCAACACCCAAAATGAGCCGTTCTCGTTGCAGTTCATTCATCAGATTTGCAAATCCTTTACCCTCTCCGCCAAGAATATCGGCAGCAGACACGCGAACATCCTGAAAGAAGAGCTCAGAGGTATCTGCAGAATGTAATCCCATCTTCTCCAGGTTCCGCCCTCGTTCAAAACCGTCCAACGTGCAATCCACAGTAAATAGTGTCATGCCGCGTGCACCCAATTTGGGATCGGTCTTTGTTGCTAACACGATGACATCGCAGTGTTGGCCGTTGGTAATAAATGTCTTCTGACCATTGATGACGAACTCGTCGCCGTCCCTTGCAGCCGTCGTCTTCATTCCTTGCAGGTCGCTCCCTGCACCAGGCTCGGTCATTCCGATGGCGCCAACGGCTTCTCCCGATGCCATCTTTGGCAACCATTTCTGCTTCTGTTCTTCGCTACCCAGATGCAATATGTAAGGGGTAACAATATCGGAATGAACGGATACTGCAGACGCAAGCGCACCATAGTTCGCCTTCGCCAGTTCTTCGACAATCGCGCAACTCAATTCGAAGGAAGCACCAAAACCGCCATACTCCTCTGGCAGGTCTACACAGAGAAAACCGTTCTCACCCAGTGCATGCCAGACCTCTCGCGGCCAGATTTCATCCTGCTCCCATTTTTCATAATGTGGCTCTACCTCTTTGGCGAGGAATTTTCGGACGCTATCCCGAAATAGTTCTATCTCTTCAACACTCAATTGCATCACTTCGCTCATTTCTCTCTCTCTTTGTGCAAGACTCCTGGTACAAGACCTTTAATACAAGACCTTAAACACAGGACCTTTTGTGGAACTCGACCTGACCATTTGTCAGAAAGGCAAGTTTCTTGATCTGGAGGAAGAATTTTAGGCTAAAGTTGGGTCTATTAACATATTCCCGTATTCCGTAAACTTTCCAATCCACTGGCAGGAAGCCTTTTTATGTCGAACCTTACGATCATGACCCCCGCTCACGGCAGCCGCGTCGTTCAGGGAGATCGAGGTATTCTCTTCGGACAACCACCTGAAGTATTAAAAGGGCTGCTTCTGAACAAGGTATCAGGTTTCGATACGTTGGTACTGACAGACACAAAGGAAAAAGATGGCTCCCTGCTGAACAACCTTGAATTCCCTATCTACTTTTTCCTTTTTGTCATGCAAGGGTTTAAACAAGGCAAGAAACTGAACCTTGTGGGCAATAAAACGGATATCAGCCAGGCACTTCGCTTATTGCGATTTACACTGATGGGACCGACCGAACAAGAACTTGATACCTGGGGAACGGAAAGCTCGCTTAAGAAGGAGTGGTTGCGGGTTGCCAAGGCAATTGCCCTGAAAGATGGCGCCGGTCAATCCATGGCCATTGAAACCATGCTCAACGTCTGCCCTTTCGATGAGGATGATGAAGCCCACGCAGGCGAATTTATTATTCGACACCTGGGCACCGACAACTTCCGGGTCTCTAACGACTCGGGTGAGATTAATGTCAACCTGAATCAGGATTTCGACATTCTACCGCCCTATACAGTTGCTTCTGACTATGTCCCTGGCGGGCTGGTTAAACTTGGCCTGGAAGTGCTTGGCGGTGCTTCCGGATTTACCCCAAACGAACCCTGCACGGGCCTGGCGCTCTGTTACAACGGGGACTATATTCTAATTGATTGCATCCCCTTCCTGGACGAGCATCTGTTCGCCCGAGGTATTTCAAAAAATCAGATCTCTGCTTGTTTTCTAACCCATCTACACGATGATCACTGTTCAATGTTTCCTTTGATGTTGATGCCTCACAAGGTTGAAATCATCACAACGAAAGAAATATTTAACATGGCAATGGAGAAACTCGGTTGCAGCATTGGCTGGCAACCAGAGGTTGTCGCGGAATATTTTACCCTGATTGAAGTTAAACCCGGCGAACACAGCAACTATTATGGGCTCGATATCCTGCCTCATGTGACGGTGCATAGTATTCCAACAATCGGGGCTACATTTTCCAGTGTTCATCGTGGATATACACGACAAATTTGTGTGATCGGAGACAATCACAGTCGATCAGCCATTGAGGCTTTCAGGGCAGAGGGTATCGTTCGCGATGAGACAGCTGCGAACTTGATACATCTTTATACGGAACGCTTTAGTCTACTGGTTGCCGACGGTGGCGCGGGAGAGATACATGGGGATCCTGCAGATGCCAAAACCTCCGGTGCCGACAGGGTGGTCTTCGTTCATGTGGAAGAGTTGCCGAACGAATTCGATACAACCTTTTCTCTCGCGAGTTCAGGTAAAAGATATACTGTCATTGAAGGTGACCCCAGCCTCTATACGTCGCAGGTCAATCACTATTTAACCCAGTGGCTTAACCAACCATTCCCAAACCGCTGGATGAGGAGTCTGCTGGCGGAAGAAGAAATCAGAAAATTTAATGCTGATGATGTCATTATCGTTCAGGGTGCAGAAACCCGCGGTTTTGTTTATTTGTTACTCACCGGCTACTGCGACGTTGTGCAACATGACGGGCAACAATTTAGAACCGTCGCTAATCTACAAGCGGGTGGTATTATCGGCGAGATGTCCATCATCCTGGGGACCGGAACAAGAAACGCCAGTGTTGTAGCGAGAACACCCGTTACCGTCTGCGTCTTTGCAGAAGAAACATTCTCTGCCTTTATTGAGTCAGAAGGATTCAGGGAGCATCTCATCTCCCGATGGAGCCTGCGGCCAATTGTCGGGCAGATACCACAATTCAAACAGATGACATCACCTGCCCTGGAAAAGGTTGGCAGTGTGGCAGAACTCGTGACCACCGAGGCCGGCGATACACTCACCATCGACGATTCTGCCTGGATGATTCTTGCGCAAGGTCGAGTCGAAGATGAAAATGGCCAGCATACAGCAGGTGCAGAATTTGGTTGGCGACCATTTGCAGAATCCAATATGTCTACCGTTTCCTGCACAGAATCATGTCAATTTTTCCGAATCGAGCAGGCTGTGCTCGAATCCATTCGCCTCTCTACGCCCCAACTAAACTACTACCTCAGAAAACAGCGCGCTGACGAGGGGAACGTTGATTGGCTTTTGGGAGAAGTGGAGATCTATTAGCAATCCCATCACCTGATAGTTCTAATACGTGAACC
Organism: uncultured Pseudomonadales bacterium; assembly: GCA_964489485.1. Classification (GTDB taxonomy): domain Bacteria; phylum Pseudomonadota; class Gammaproteobacteria; order Pseudomonadales; family Azotimanducaceae. The sequence continues at coordinate 4,038 of CAZAZB010000123.1, forward strand.
ACTCTTTCGTTGTTAACACTATCGAAAACTTCTCTTCAGCAAACGTCTCTCAAACAAATAGCCCGTTAACCATCGGCTTATTTGCTATTGGTCCGTTAACTATTGGCCCGCTAAGAAACCGCGCATCAACTAAAGACACTTCAGCCTACTTAATCACTGTGTCCAGCTGAAATCTCGCCTTAACGGACTCAACTTCTGCATTGCGTTTATCTACTGACCATCCTAGCTCCGCAGCGAGCAAATCCGCTACCCTGCCTAACATCTTTGGCACTTCTTCGGGTCGATAGTACGCAGCGCGTGTTCTGCGGTAGATAACATCTTCGAGGTTAATGGCACCTTCTTCCTCAATCGCCCATATAATTTCGCCCGTGAGTATTCGCGAACCTTCAACGATCGGACTCGACCCCCTGGCAATCACTTTCGCCACCTCACCACCATAAAGTCTCGTTAGCCTGAGTGCCTTCTCCGTCGACATCTGATAGTCGTTCGCAATCTGCGATGAATAGGATTCCGCATCACCGGCAAAATCGCCTCCAGGCAAAGGTATATCCTCGGATTCGGCTTTTGCTGTTAACCCGAGCAAACGAATAGACTCGTCCACAGTATCTTCAGCCATTTTCCTGTAGCCCGTCAGCTTACCACCGGCGATGGTGATGAGCCCGGACTTGCTCACCCAAATTTCATCTTTCCGTGAGATCTCTTTTGTCGACTTGCCTGTTTGGGCGATTAAGGGTCTTAGACCTGCCCATGTAGACAAACAGTCATCCATGGTCAAGGTGACGTTAAAGTAGTCCTGAACAGGTGCAAATAAATACGCCAGTTCGCTGCGATAAACCTCCGGCCAAACATCAGCACTCTTTTCATAGCGAGAATCGGTCGTTCCGATATAAACCACATCCCCTCTCGGAATCGCAAACACGGGGCGCTTATCCCCGGCAATCATCAACACCATTTCATTCAGCGGCAACCGTTCATGGGGAATGACAACGTGAACACCTTTTGACAAGACGAGAGATTTCTCGCTGGGCAATCCATCAAGGTCACAAATAGATTCAACCCAGGGACCGGCCGCATTGATGACACCCCTGGCACGGACCAGCACTTCCTCACCCGTCAGTTGGCAGGTTGCACGAACGCCATTCGTAACGCCATTCTCCTTGAGTACACCAGTGACGCGCATCTTGTTGAGCGCCGTGCCTCCTGCTTCGATACCCGCGCGCAGGTTGGCCAGTACCAATCTTGCATCATCGGTGAGATATTCACGGTAGACGCACGCGTGTGGATAACGATCTACAGCCAGCAAAGGCTCCCTTGCAGCAAGATTCTGACGGCTAAGATTGAAGTGCAGATCCGGACTTTCCACCAGACCCAGTTTTTCGTAAACATTAACGCCAATTTTATATTTCAAAAACTCGAACATATTGCCCGCAGGTAACATTAACCATTGAGGTTCAGCAAGGTGCGGTGCGAGCTCATGAACCCTTTTCCTTTCCCTTGCGGACTCCCGTACGACATGAATATGCCCCATTTGCAGGTACCGGATACCACCATGAATCAATTTGGTCGATTTACTTGAGGTGCCGGCCGCAAAATCTTCGGCCTCCAGAACCGCGACGTTAAGCCCTCTAAGGCTCGCCTCGCGCATTATCCCGGCACCGGTAATACCACCACCAATGATGATAAGGTCAAAGTTCGTGTTTGATAACTCGCGAAGGGTCGTCGGACGCGCCCTGCTATCCATTCCACTCATCGTGGTGTCTTTCTGTTTGTTTGACGCGCCGCTTTAACGCTCAAATCACTATTCGCTTTGCCGTTCTCTTTGCCGTTCTCTTTACCGTTCTCTTTACCGTTCTCTTTACCATTCAAAGTTTTGGTCACCAGGTTAGTCATGAGGTCGAACCATTAGGTCGACGCAAAAGGCGCACATTATAGAAGATTCAGCATCTGGTTGATGCCATCAATTTTATCTTCTGCATGGTGGTTAACATAGATGACGGTCGTTTCCTTCCCGACACAAATTTTTTCAATCAATGCCAACACCAATTGTCTATTAAGATCGTCTAAGCCGAGGCAAGGTTCATCGAGTATCAACAAATGAGGATGCTTGACCATGGCACGCGCGATAAGTAATAACCGCTGGTCACCATAGGACATTTTGTTAAACGGATGATCTGCCCTGTCTTGCAGGCCAAGTTGTTCTAACCATTGCCGGGCAATTTCTTTCTGCCTATCAGTCGCCTTGTTGTAGAGACCGATACTGTCGTAGAAGCCGGAGATGATGACATTCTCTAAACTAATACTGACGCGGTACTCCCATTGTAGAGACGTGGACACGTAACCGATATGCTGTTTAATATCCCAAATACTCTCTCCATTGCCACGCTGATAGCCGAAGACCAATATGTCGTTGCTATAACATTGCGGGTGATCTCCCGTGATCAGGTTCAGTAGACAGGTCTTGCCACTGCCATTGGGTCCAGTCAGTTGCCAGTGTTCACCGGGGAAAATGCACCAATCGAGGTCCTCAAAGACGGTGTTATCCTGGTAATGAATACTCGCTTTCTGTATTCGGACCAGAGGGTCATCAGGAAGCAGAGAGGGTACTTCTTCAGCAGGGTCTGCCGCAGGAAAATTTATCTCCCGGTTCTTCAAATGCAGAAGTTGTCGCATACCGGTCACTGCGATCTCATCAGTCGCGGAAACCTGATGCAATATTTGACCTTTTTCGATAAAGGCAATATGGGTAACAAAGTCGGGAATTTCATCGAACCGGTTAAAAACCAGAACCATCTGTGTCGTTTTCGCGAGGTCGCACAAAATATCTCGTACCATCAAGAGAGTCTTGTTATCAAGACCTTCAAAAGGTTCGTCCAGCACAATCAAATCGGGTTGGCTGGTAAGCGCCCGCGTTAGCAGCACCTTTCTCGACTCACCTGTAGAAAGTTTTCGGAATCCCCTACTGAGCAGGGGTTCAAGCTGAAAGGCTTCGATGAGTCTAACGAGCAACTGTTGATCAGGATAAACTTCATCCAGTAATTCTGACACAAGCGTACCCTCGCTGACCTTGTCAGTGATGTCACTATCATCACGCAGTCGCTCACGCTCAATCAGCGCTGCCTGGGCTTCAAGTGAAACAATTGAGATACGTTCGGGGCAGCCGTCCAGGACGCCACTAACCACCTCCCCTTCTCCAGCCAGCGCTGCGGCCAGAGCAGATTTTCCTGAGCCGTTAGTACCAGCAATTGCCCAAACTTCATCGGTATTCAGTTCCCAATTGAGATCCTTCAATTTAAAGGATTCCCCGAATTGGATCTCCGCCTGTTTAAAACGAATCATTCTTTTATAGCTTTTCTAAACACCCGTCTTCTAACAGGAGAAGGAAGAAAACAGACTGCGATGACAGCAATCTATACAATTTTCTTCATGGCGCTCATATAACCACGTAGGGTCTGCCCGATTGCCTCAACAGAATGGCTTCGGACAGAAGCATTCACTTCGATTAGGCGCTGGTTATCGACACCCGTGTCATTAAGCCCGAGACCCCGCCCAATCACATCCGAATCAATCCCGCTCATAAAATCAGCCAGCAATGGTAGGCAGGCATGGTTGTAGAGATAGCATCCATATTCTGCTGTATCAGAAATGGTACTGTTCATCTCATAGAGCTTCTTACGTGCAATGGTATTGGCAATTAAGGGAGTCTCATGAAGCGATTCGTAATAGGCTGATTCTTCCTTGATACCTGCCGATGTCATCGTTTCATACGCCAGTTCCACACCTGCCTTGACCATTGCAACCATCAAGATGCCATGGTCGAAATACTCCTGTTCGGCGATGTCCTGATCAGAAATATCGGTTGTTTCAAATGTCGTCTCGCCGGTTTCCTTGCGCCACCCGAGAAGCTTTTCATCATCATTCGCCCAGTCTCCCATCATGCCCGATGAAAATGCTCCGGTCATGATGTCATCCATGTGTTTGTTATACAGCGGGCGCATAATGTCCTTCATTTCTTCGGCCATATCGAATGCCCGGATCTTTGCCGGATTCGACAGTCTATCCATCATATTGGTCACGCCGCCATGCTTTAGCGCTTCTGTTACTGTTTCCCATCCGTATTGCACCAGCTTCGCGGCGTAGGCAGCATCAACACCTTTTTCTAACATTTTATCGAAACACAGTAGCGAACCGGTCTGTAACATACCGCAGAGAATCGTTTGCTCACCCATCAGGTCCGACTTTACTTCGGCAATAAAAGAAGACATTAAAACCCCCGCCTTGTGTCCACCTGTACCGGCCGCGTATGCCTTGGCGATGGCGAGCCCTTCTCCATGCGGGTCATTATTTTCATGAACGGCAATCAGCGTGGGTACACCGAAGCCCCGCTTATATTCTTCTCGCACTTCAGTGCCAGGACATTTTGGCGCGACCATGATGACGGTAATATCATCACGAATCTGCATCCCTTCTTCGACGATATTGAAACCATGAGAATAAGCAAGACAGGCATTCTTTTTCATCAGCGGTACAACCTCACCAACAACACTGCTATGTTGCTTGTCAGGTGTCAGGTTCAAAACAAGATCAGCATCCGGAATCAGTTCATCATAGGTACCCACCGTGAACCCATTCTCTGTCGCATTTTTCCATGACTGTCGTTGTTCTTTAATAGCAGATGCTCGAAGGGTATAGCTAACATCAAGACCACTGTCTCTCAGATTCAATCCCTGATTTAACCCCTGGGAGCCACAACCAATGATGACCAGTTTCTTTCCCTTTAAGTAATTCGAACCATCACTGAATTCAGCCTGATCCATAAATTCGCACTTGCCTAGTTGCGCTAGCTGTTCCCGCAATGAGAGTGTATTAAAGTAATTTGCCATGACGAATTGTCCTTATCCAAGAATAACGGGCATCAATTTAGGGGGCGTAACTCTAAAGGAAATAATGTATTGCGTAAAATGCGAACTTCGGGATGATGCATTGCTTGATATGCATCCAACAATCAGAATACCACCGCAAGTACCCTGAGTGTTTAAATGGCTTTAAGGTACTCGATAAAGTGTTCCATATAGCTATCCCAACCACTGTCATGGTTAGAAACACTTTCTTCCTTCTGAAACCCGGTGTGATGTATGGTGACCCGTGAACCAGCGGGTATCGAAGTAAATGTGACATCGATCATTGTCACTTCACCGTCATGGTTCCACTCCCAGCTATAATTGATATGCTCATTTGGCTCGACGACTGAAAATGTACCTTCATTTTTCATCGTGAAATCGGGCATTTCCATCATCAGACGGTAGTGGCCTCCGACAACTGGATTAATGTCCATGGCCGTGGCTGGCTCTATCACTGTCTCAGACGACACCCATGCCCTGTAAACCGTATCCACAGGGAACGCCAATTCGTATTCTTTCTTAAATTCCATTAGATGATACGCCATCGATTGTTTGATATGAGATGAGCCCTGACAATAGCAGATTCGACAGACGAGAGCGGGATTTCACCAACATCACCGGCCAATAGAATAGTGATCCTTCTCCACCAGCTTGTTCTTTTTACCATTGAGCCACATCAATACAGGTTTGACTTTCATGGGCGGGTCATCCCAGGGCCGGTAGGTACGAAACAGAAACCCAATGGCCTCTGCACTTCTCTCTCCCAGGCTTCCTCCCAGATGATCGGCGCCACGGACAAGATGATACTCATGGCGGATTTTCTGTTGCCACAGGATCTGATGCAAGAACTCCGCGCCTTCATAAAGCCAGAATTGATCCTCATCACCCGCTTCAAAGTATATCTGTAATCCCGAATTCCTGAGGCGCCCGGGTGCACTAACTGCAATGGATGCTGGATTGTTGAGCGCCCAATAGTCACCATCCACCGGTTTTCCATACGCCTTTTCATAGAGTTCGGTCGCGCGCCAGAAGCGATGCTTTTCCCTCATATCCTGCCACTTCAATACCGGCGTTATACCCGGCTCAAGCGCCGCCACCGCACCAAAAAATTCAGGATACTTAAAGGCTATTCGCAACGCGCCCATACCGCCCATGCTAACACCCATCATGAGGGTATGCTTCGGACTATCACCAACAGGATAATGTTGGCGCAGGTAGGGGATCAATTCGAGCATGATAAAGTCTTCCCACTTTTCACTGGCATCCTTGTAG
>CAZAZB010000124.1:0-10190 GCA_964489485.1 uncultured Pseudomonadales bacterium
TTTTCGAAACAAGTTCTGATCTGATCGACAAACACATCAGGCTGTTCGAAGGCTGCAAAATGCCCGCCTTTGGCTAACACATCAAAGTGTACGAGCTTCGGATAGTGTTTTCTTGCCCAACGTTCTGAGGTTTTGAAGATCTCTTTCGGGAAAATGCTACAGCCAACAGGTAATTCAATCTTGTCTGAACCGGCGGAATTGTTGCCAAAGCTCTCCCAGTATATTCGTGCAGATGAGGCACCAGCATTGGGAAGCCAATACATCATGACGTTATCGAGTAACTCATCCATAGAGACAATGTTCTCTGGTTTACCATCGCAATCCATCCATTGGTAAAACTTTTCAATAATCCAGGCCGCCTGGCCAATGGGTGAATCACTGAGCCCGTAACCAAGGGTTTGTGGTCTCGTACTCTGCTGTTTGGAGTAGCCAGAATCGTGATCCTGGTAAAATTTCATCGCCGCCAATGCGCGCTGTTCTTGATCTGTCAAATCATCCATGGTGTCCGGATCAGGCGGGGCAATAGGCATGTTCATGTGAATACCCTGACAATTACCAAGGTTCTGAGCGCCTATTGCAGCCGTAACGATTGACCCCCAATCGCCACCCTGGGCGAAATACTGCTCGTACCCCAGACGTACCATCAGTGTGTTCCAGGCTGTTGCAATCTTGCTAATACCCCAACCGGTTTCAGTGGGCTTATCTGAGTAACCAAAACCAGGCAGTGTTGGGCAGACCAGGTGAAAAGCATCTTCGTTCGATCCGCCATGGGCAGCAGGGTTTGTGAGTGGACCAATCACTTTCTGAAACTCAACAATGGATCCCGGCCAACCATGGGTCAGGAGTAGCGGCGTTGCATTTTCGTTAGGCGATTTGACGTGCAGAAAATGAATACCGAGGTCATCAATCTGTGTCTTGTAACCGTCCCACTGATTTAGCAGCGCCTCTCGGGTTTTCCAATCGTATCGGTTGAGCCAATAGTCCCCGACATCCTTCATATAGGACAGCGGTATACCTTGACTCCAGTCGGATGGCGTTTCCTTGTCCGGCCACCGTGTCGCTGCCAGCCGCATTTTAAGGTCGTCGAGGGCTGAATCATTTGCTTCAATCTTGAAGGGGGTTATCTTTGTCATAAGCAGTCCTGGAATAAATAAATCTGGATCAGGCAAACTAGTTCTGAACGTTAATCACAATCTTTCCAATGGCTTTGCGATTGAGCATCTTCGCCATTGCTTTGCCGGTATCAGCCAGAGCAAATACTTCTCCTGTTTGTGGGTTGAGTTTGCCTGATGTTATCCATTCAATCAAAGTGGTGAGAATGGGTCGTGATTCACCCGGGTTTGCTGCGATGAACCCTCCCCAGTTGACGCCGATTATCGAGCACCTCTTCAACAGTGTTAGATTCAGAGGTATGCGGGATATTTCGCCTGATGCAAATCCTACGACAAGAAACCTTCCTGAAGGACCGAGGGAGCGAAGGGCTGGTTCAGAATACTCACCCCCTACTGGATCATAGACGAGATTAAGAGGCTGGCCATTTAGGTATTTTTTGAGATCGTCGCGCCAATTTTTGAGACTATAATTGACGACATGGTCTGCTCCCGCTTCAAGACACGCGTCACGTTTGCTTTTGCTCGAAGCAGCAGCAATTACTGTAGCGCCCAGTGCACTGGCAACATCAATCGCCGCCATGCCAACACCACCACTTGCGCCAAGGATCAGAACAGTTTCTTTCTCTTTCAAGCTACCGCAATGTGTCAGCCCGTGTAGGGCAGTACAGTAGTTGATAAGGAAACCTGCTGCCGCCTCAGAGGACAAAATATCCGGTATCGGTGTACAAACATTTTCTTTAAGGCAGATTTTTTCCGCTAAGCCCCCCTGTGAAGGTGTGGCGAGTACACGCTGACCGACCCGCAAGTGCTTGACTGCTTCCCCTGTTTGTTCAACGACACCGGCGATTTCATTCCCGGGTGTAAAGGGGAGGTCGGGTTTAATTTGATAAAGACCAGCGACAGTCAAGGCATCTACAAAACCCAGTCCCGTTGCTTCGATTTTAAGCAGTACTTCTGTTTGCTCTGGGGAAGGATCATCGAGTTCTTTAATTGTCAGATCATGGGGCGAACCGAACGCCTCGCAAGCTATCACACGCATGGTGTATGGTCTTTTCAGTTGATGGGTGAGCGGCTTATTTTAAGTGAATTTTTATGGCGATACTATGTGCTGGTGTCGCATAGCGACCGCTAGACGACACAGTGATGTGCGCACCTCAAATCTGGTGATAGTTCTAATAAGAATATTTACCGATAATTTTCGGCGAGAGCATTTCCTGTGAAGGCACTTCCTGTGAGAGCACTTTCAATGGTGACGACTATTCTATCTGGCGAACCACATCTTGAAATTCTGCGAATATTTCATCTTCCATATAGTCTCGAAACTCACCTGCATCGAAATAGGCACCATGGCATGACGGACAAGACTCAAATTTTATTTCGAAAGGCTCGGTACGCAATACATGGTTCATCTTTGTTTTACAAACAGGGCAAGGCACGTCAAGAATTTCGTTAAATCGCGCCCCGACGAAATCGTCACCAATATCGATTGATTCTGCTCCCTTAAGGGTTTTTAAATCTTCCTTTTCAAGGTGGTCGAACCACATACCGAAACAGTCAGTACAACGGTCAATTTCCACGCCGTTAAATTCAATGACTTCCATATCGGATAAGCATTTGGGGCACTGCATTGTGACTTCTCCTTATCTGGGTAATTCTGTTTATCGTCATCTTGCCGCTGAAAGTTCTGACGATAAAAAATCACGCGTTCTATCGTAGGTCTCTGTATCAGGAGCGACAATAGACGCACAAAGATCGGTCACGCCGACGTCTTTAAGTTGCTGGATTTTACGGCGTAATTCAGCTTCATCGCCAGCAATAGCGAGGTCCGCAGGACCTTCAATCCCTTCTTTGTCCAGCATAGAACGATAAGAAGGTAGCATGCCATATATTTGAAGTTCCTTCGCTATTCGTTCTCTGGCGCTGTCGGGATCGTTGGTCAGTACAATCGGAAATCCTGCGGCTACTGTTGCATCCGGCTTTCCTGCGCCATTGGCGGCCTGATTGATGGATGGAATAATGTAGTTTTCCAGTGTGTTGGGACCTGTCATCCAGGTTACCGTGCCGTCTGCCATTTCCCCAGCCAGTTTCAACATTACCGGACCGAGCGCGGCGACAAGAATAGGGACAGGCTTTTGTCCCGGCACGGTGAGCGTGACATTATTAACATTGTATTGCTCACCGGCAAAGGTCGTTGTTTCGCCGCGCAGAAGTGGGCCAAGAACAGAGAGGTATTCGCGCATGTGTTTTGCAGGTTTGTCATAAGAGAGGCCCAACATACTCTCGATAACGATTTGATGGGAAAGACCAATACCCAGACTGAATCTACCATCCGATGCAGCGCCGGTGGTGAGTGCTTGTTGTGCAATGGCAGTCGGATGGCGAGGGTAGGTTGGTGTTACTGCGGTTCCCAGGCCGATACGACTTGTTGAGTACCCAATAATGCCCAGTGTTGATATCGCATCAAGTCCAAATATATTTGCCATCCACAACGTATTGAATCCTAGGTTTTCAGCATCTTGTGCCTGCTTTACAAGCGCATTAATGCTCCCCTCTGCACCGTCGGTGGCACCAACCATTAGTCCTATTCGCATCGCTACCTCTTCATTAAGTTATTTTAAGTATTTTGATAAGTCGGGTTGAAAGATTACTTCAAATCCAGCATAGGTTGGCTGATTGTACTCAGAATAGGTGACAAGTCCTGTTCCGCCTGTCGCTGCTGGGTTAAGAGGAACAACATCACCATCATTGAGGTTAACGACATTCTGTAGATAGCGCTTGTCATTGAAATTTTGGCTGAAGACACGGAATGTCCAATCCTGCCAGCGGTAGTCTACGGCAAGATTCCAACTGGTGTTGTTGTTAACCTTGGAGACAGGAATCAGTGGATTGGTCTGGTAGTCGGTTGAGTACTTGTACTCTGCACTAAAATTGACAACACCGGGTCCCAGGTTGATTGAGTAGATACCGGAGAGATACCAGAGGTCTGTCGGTGCCCAGTTTGAAGTAGCGGTATCAGAAATATCCACTGTCGCCCCTGGATTGGCAAGGTCGGCAATTTCATATTTTCTATAGTCGGCGTCAATAAAGTTATAGCTGCCACGCAGAAATAAATTGTCGAGGGGTACATATTCGACCTCCAGTTCGAACCCATTCGATTCTACCCGTGCAACGTTGGCTGTGATGGATTCCAATCGGCCAGGTCCCACCGGGGAAATAAATTGTTCTCGTTTGTTGTCCTGCTCAATTTGGTAATAGGCCATGTTGATTCGCAACCTGTCATCAAACCACTCGCTCTTCATACCAATCTCCCAGTTCTCGGAGGATTCGGCACCATAAACTTGTGCAGATTCCAGCGAAACGGCATTTTCATCAAAGCCTCCTGGACGAGAACCTTGCGAGAACCGAGCATAGATCATCGCCTGGTCGTCCACTTTATAACTAATACCGGCTGAGTAGTTCCATTCGCCCCATTCCCGGTCCGCGATGATGAGAACCGGTGATGGTATGATTATATCCCTAAAAGCTATCGCCGAAGGGCTGTGATCGAAGTCCTTTTCTATGAAGGAATATCGCGTTCCAAAGTCCGCTGTCCATTGATCATTCAGGACATATTCCACATGAAGGAATCCAGACGCCGTATTCGATTGGGTTTTTGACGTTAACAACTGTGTTTCACCAGCGGTATGCCCATTCGCCAATCCAGCATTTGCGAGGGCGTTGAGAATAAAAAATTCTTCCTGAAAGATGCTGTACTCTGTGTTCAGGATATAGATACCTGCGGCAATATGAATCTGTTCAGTATATTGTTTCGAGACTCTGAGATCCTGTGAGAATTGCTCATAGTCCTGGCTGGAAGCAATGGAATAAAAATCAATCTGTGTCGCATCTAAATCCCTGTTCATTTTCTCATCTGAAGTACGGTAACCGGTGATGCTCGTAAAGTCGTACCCTTGCCAGTCGAAGTCCATGCGCAGCGTGTGATAATCCCCTTCGTAGGTTCGTTTATTACTGAAGTTCTGAGCTGTTTTGTTAATTGAACCCGTTTGAGGGATTGACGGTCCGGCGCTAGACCCACAGGTGCCATTTGTTCCACCTGTAATACAAACCAGGTCGGTGAGCGTGCTGATGTTTAACAGCCCTGGTGTCTGGCTGTCATTTGATTCGTTGTCATAGGTGTATTGGACACTAAAGTTATCGCTGACATCCCAGAGTAGGCTGGCCGAGAATGCGATCCGGTCTTCCTCGTTTTCTGGTCGGTTATTCGTGATGTTTTTAAAGTAGTTTCCATCGCCATCAAGATAGCTAACAGAGACCTTACCGGCAATCGATGAAGTGATTGGAAAATTGACCACGGCGTCGAATTCCTGCCGCTTGTAGTCACCGAGGCTGGCCCGTAATTTTGTGCCAAACTCGCCGGTTGGTTTTGTCCGCACCAGGTTTATCGTGCCGGCAATGTTGGGAGCACCCTGATAGGTGGATTGGGGACCTCTTGCGATTTCAATTTGTTCGAAGTCGAAAAGTACCTGCAATTGATTGGTATGGGTTCCTACATAAACGCCATCAACGCTCACAGCGACAGCAGGCTCGAATCCCTTGGCGGTTTCATTCGAACCAATGCCGCGGATGCTTATTGCAGCACCCTGGGTTGTCCCGGAGAGTCGGTCGATAATCAGCCCTGGTGTTATCCCTTCGATATCTTCAAGGTCTCGCCGATAGGTTTGTTCGATATCCGACGCTTTGATGACCGTTACCGACTCCGGCGTCCACTGCAATGCCTCATCACGATTGCGAACCGTGGTTGTCTGATCCGATAAAGTAAATGTCTGCTCAGCCTGAAGCTGGGTGGTCCAAAGAAGAGAGAGGGCAGCGAGTGCCGTCCAAAAACTGGGTCTCATAACTGTTTCCGGTAGAGAGGATAAATAACCATTCTGGGTAGCACATGGTAGGCTGGTGTACGAGAAAATCAACCGCGTAGCTTGAATTGAATATACACAACCAATGGCTTTACTATATTGAATAATCAAGCTAAAGTCATGTGCTTCCCTGAATAGTCTGGAGCGATGTCTTCCATCCGATTATCAGGCTTGGCTATGCGGTTGAGTTCAATTCAACATTAGAGGTTGCCGCGGCACTAGCTTACCTGGTTAGCGCTTATCAACAAATGCCATTGGAAAAGCTCAAACGGATAAATATTCGGGAAGTCATGAAGAGACAGAGTGAGGCGAGAATATTTCAGTTTTCGACTCAGCGGATTTCGGACAATATTATTGAGCTACGCGATTGGGTTAGTCCCTTCCTGGTGTGCCAGACGTGATCTCCCCTAACCACCATCTGTTGAAATGGCGATAGTGTCGTTCTCAATCTTGATGGGATAGGTCCTTATCGGTTCATAAGCCGGTGATGCCAGAACTGCACCATCGTTCAGCGAAAATTCTGCTCCGTGATAGGGGCAGGTAATGCATCCGTTTTGTAATGTCCCGCCTTCCAATGTAAATTTCTCATGGCTACAGTAGTAGCTAATGGCATAATAGTTTCCATCATGTTGACATAATAAAATTTCTTCACCATTGAGCTCGATATACATTTGGCCGTCTTCTTGAAGTTCGGAAGTGGCTGCTACAACATGAAATTTGTCAGGCATTGGGAGGCAAAACTTTTAAGAAGCTTGTGTTTATGTAAATCTGCAGGACGGGCGAGGTCTAACGTACGATTGCAGATTGTCTGAAAGGAAACAACCATAAGCCAGCGGAAATCTGGCTTATGGTTACCATGTGTGTTGTAAAATTACCTGGCGTAGTCTTCGTGGAAACTGTCGATTGCGGTGGTCAGAATGGTTGCCCATTTTCTTAGCGCGCGGCGCACTTCAGCTGTGTTGGTTGGCCTACTTGACCTGATCGCGAACACAGGTTCGATCGACCGCCGTTCAACACCGCGAGCCAGAATTTCGTTGCTTTCAGAGTCTCGAATCTCAAGCACTAACGTCGCTTCACCAATTTTAGATAAATAGATGTCACCGCGACCCATCGGTTGGGGGGGTACGGTGGAGATGACGTCTAGCAATGCACCTTTGATTTCCAATACATCCGGACCCTCTTCGTTGACAAGTGTGAAGTACTTGCTCTTGCTTAGTTCTTCAATAAACACTTCTCGCGCCGCAGTTTCTAATCGCTCTCGCTGGTCCGCATCGAGTGGAAAATCCGAGCGAGATGTTGTCATACGTGAGGCACCAGAAAGCGGCTTAACCGCGCGGTAATCAATACCAGCACCGATCAACCTGATCTTTGAATAGCCTGAGAGGTCTGCATCCGGTTTCGCCCAGGCGAGCTTCAGTCGGGAGTTTTTTACTTTTCGCAGACCATCATAGGATAATTCTCCGTCTTCCTGAATTTTTGGTGCTTCAGTTTGACACCCCGCCAATAGTGCGAGTGTAGCGGCTAGTAAGACGAATCTGGAAAGAACCATTTATGAATCTCCAAAGGCTGGTTAATCTGAGCGCAGTTTATCTTAATCAGGTCTAAAGTAAAGACTGGCTCCTGGTGTATGGGGCGAAGCTTATCGCCACGCAAATACAGGCTGATCGTAGTCTAAGACGCGAGTTGATTCGCCCTGAATGGCGACCTCTCTGAACTGATAAAGCATTGCTGCAGTGGGTGAGTAGATCACATCATCAAGATAGTTCATGGAAAGTACCAGTTTGTCACTTTCCGGAATGGTTTCGAGATTTGGGGAGTCTGTCCGAGAGAGTTCCTCAAAGGTAAATGGATGAATGGAGGCGACTTCGTCAGGATTAGGGTGCAAGTGTCTGCCATCAATATCGGCCCAGACAACAACGGGTGTAATGATGTAGCCAGACCGGGTGACATAATCGTCGAGCAAACCGAGCACATGTTTTTGTGTCAGCTCCAGATTGACTTCTTCGTGAAGCTCCCGAAGGGCGGCTTCTACAGCATTTTCCCCAGCATCAATCCTGCCGCCCGGCATCGCCCATTGCCCGCTATGTTCTCTGAGTTTCGTTGAACGCTTCGTCACGATGAGGGCAGCTTCGCCCTCATGGTCATAAATCGTAAGCGCCACAGCGGCAGTCCGCAGATTCTCACGGGTTTGCCGCTGGTCAGTGAACTTATCTATATTGTTGGCAATATCCAGACGCAGATCGTTGTTGTACTGATAATTTACAAGTGGCTGCATAATATTCCGAATGATGCTGTTACCGCCTTGGATCTGCCACGATTAGGCTTCACCAGGCGCCTTCCCTTTTGCGCGTTGCGCATTGAGATAGGTCAGCAGTGTCAGCGTTTCTTCAGGGTCCATTCGACCAATAGGTGAGTTGCTGTAGGTGGACAGCATAATCTTACCGCTCCTGGTGAGTAAAAACTCACTGGGCTGGATATGATTGCGCCGGTCGTCCCACCATGCGCCGATGGAGTCCCCCTGTTCTCTGCTGACGCCGTAGGCGACGGGAAATCCGAGAGGCTCCGCTACCTTTGCTGTGTCCTCTTTAGAATCCACGGTTGCTGCAATAATATTGATACCCAGTTTCTTGAACGCATCACGGCGCTCTTCATAACCGGCAAGAAGCCGCATACAAAAGGGTCACCAGTGTCCTCTATAAAATAGGACCAGTGTCAGCGGTAGGTCCGATGCTGTCGGTAAGCTGATGGTGGCGCCATCGCTTGTGTTTAATGTCATTTCCGGGAATGTATCACCGGGGTTGAGTTTTGCGGACATCTGAATTCTCCTTTGGGTATAGTGCAAATCTGGTATTGGTTTTCTTGTCGAACTAAAAGACCGGATCGATGGGGCAGAGTTGCCCAAGTGCCGATTCAATGGTTTCTGTACCGATAAGCGTGAGATCATCACGCCATCTATCGGCATAAACCTGAACACCTGTTGGCAGCCCATCACAAACACCTGTTGGCACCGCAGCAGCAGGTATGCCCAACACATTTGATGGCGTGATAAAACGCAATCGATCAACGGTGAGATCCATGCCTGTATCCGGGTCAATATCTGCATCGTGGGTGAATTGAATATCAGTCCATGCGGGCCCAACCATCAAGGGATAGTCCAGGAAGAACTCAGACCAGGTTCTGCTCAAACGGTGCCTCTCTGCATGGATATAGGGTAATGGAAACTTGTCCGGACTGTTTCTCACAAACAGCTTTCTTAGCATAGCAATGGGCGCTTCAGACATAATGGTAGAGAGATCATCCAGTAGTGGATTGAAATCCATGGCCAGAATGAATGCCCAGATTTCGTGAATCTGTTCCAGTTCTGGTGGAAGTGTCTCAACCGTTTCCCAACCGGCATCTCTCAGTGCATTTGCCGCGTCCCGAACGGAAACTACAACCGAGGCGGGAAGTTCCACCCCAGGTATTTCAGTGACGACTGCGACCTTTTTATTCGTTGGTTCTTCGCCATAGAGTGGAGCGTCAACCGAGATAGGGTCTCTGTAGTGTCGACCAGATAATATTTCATACCCCAGGCGAACATCTTTGACATGACGTGCCATTGGACCTTGAACGGCCATGACCTGACCAGCGATACCAGCATCTTCTGGTGGAATAGAAAGGGCATCGGGAATTCTGCCGGTCGTGGGTTTCAATGAAGTAATGCCGCAACAGAATGCCGGATTTCGTAGCGACCCACCAATGTCGTTACCTAGCCCAATCGGACTCATGCCAGTTGACAAAGCGGAACCTTCACCGCCGCTCGAGCCGCCAGCAGTACATGTTTTGTCCCAGGGGTTAAGGGTTCGCCCCCGGAGCGGGTTGTCTGTTGTAATCCGCAGGCCCATCTCTGGCAGGTTGGTTCTGCCTATCGGGATTCCCCCAGCGGCTTTCATTCTTTCGACGACTGGCGCGTCCATTGACGGCATTGCCTCGGCAAATGCGGGAATACCATTCGTTGTCGCTGATCCCATACAGTCGATGTTCTCTTTCACTGTAAAAGGTACACCGTGTAGGGGTCCGGTGGGTTCGGTTTTGTCTGCCAGATCAGCGGCTTCCAGTGCCGATTCCGCCAGAATCAGTGTGATGGCATTTACGCTGGGGTTCACTTGATCAATTCGTGCCAGAT
>CAZAZB010000125.1:0-10185 GCA_964489485.1 uncultured Pseudomonadales bacterium
GTTTTATGCTTTCGATAGAAGAAGAGTAAACCTGAATGCGTTAAGACCTCTTGGATATAAGATTGGATTGGAACTCATGGTGCGTGGTTCTTTTTCTGATGTCGATGAAGTGGCAATTGAGTTTAAGGACAGAACTATTGGTGCCAGTAAGATGAATTTCAGGCAACAATGGAAGTACCTGATGCATCTTCGGCGATTGTACTTCTATCGCTTTAAGGGTTGGACTGAATTTGCCCATTATGGCGTGGTTGGTGCCAGTGGTTTTGTTGTTGATATTTCTGCTTACTATCTGCTTCAGCTATTTGGGTTAGAGCATCAGCTTGCCAGGGCAATCTCTTTTTGGCCGGCGGTCAGCTGGAATTGGGCGCTTAACCGAGTAACGACTTTTGGGGAGCGAGAACGGAGACCCAAGGCCAGACAATGGATTGAGTTCGTCTTGAGTAGCTTGATTGGTTTTTCCATTAACTGGGGTATCTATTATCTCCTGACCAGTGAAACGGCTTTTTTTGATACTTACCGGTTGTTAGCGCTTGTTGCCGGAATTGTCGCTGCCAGTCTGTTTAACTTTACGGCATCTACGCTATTCGTTTACAGTGAGAAGCGCGGTTAGATCACCTGAATAAAGGAAACTACTTTGTCATCAAAACAGTCTTTTCGACATCTCAACATCTGGAATGGAACCAGTGAGTCCATTGATGGTGGTATTGACGGCATCTCATTTGAAAATGGCCAGTTGACCCATGTTGGTTCGGCAGAGGACATAGAAGGCGAGAGTAGAGACCTGGGTGGCCTGACATTGATTCCGGGCCTTATCGATGCGCATATTCATCTCTGTCTGGACCCAGACCAGAAAGATCCCATGGAACAGGAGAAGCCAGGCCGGGAAGCTTTGCTTGAACAGATGTCGGCGCGCGCATTTCAAATGCTCCTGGCGGGCATCACCACGGCACGGGATCTTGGCGGCGGTCAGTGGCTTGAACTGGAGATCCGGGATCGAATCAATCAGGGTAAAATTCAAGGACCTCGATTGGTATGTTCAGGGCAACCCATTACTTCTGTGAAAGGACACTGCCATTTTTGGGGCGGCGAGGCAGCGGGTGATGAGGAGATCTTACAAGTGTTACAGCGCCAACTCGAGCACAATGTCGATCTGATCAAGGTCATGGCGACTGGAGGCAATATCACCAAAGGAAGTCGCCCGGTTGACGCACAGTTTGATGAGGCGGCAATAACTCGCATCGTTGATGCTGCACAAAAGGCAGGGCTGCACACAGCCGCACATTGTCACGGCACAGACGGCATTCGGAATGCGGCGAATGCGGGAGTGACCACAATTGAGCATTGTTCCTGGGTTGGAGAAGAGGGTTGGGGAAAAGCTTTTGATTTAGACGTACTTAACACAATGATTGAAAAAAATGTCTGGGTGTCACCCACTATTAATTCCGGATGGAAACGATTTATTGGCAATGACAGCTTTGAATCGATGATTCAAGGCAACTATGATCGTATGAAAGAAGGTGGCGTCAAATTGATTGCCTCAACAGATGCGGGTATTCCTAACGTAAGGCATCACCACCTGCCGCAAGCCCTACCCGTATTCGCGCACTTTGCGCGACTGACACCCATTCAAGTATTGAGATCGGCAACGAGTGACTGTGCCACGGCGATTGGGCTTGGTGATATCACAGGCACAATCAAGGAAGGTTATGCAGCCGATTTTCTATTATTTGATGGTGATCCTACCGAAGACCTGGCACTGCTCACATCTCCAATAGAAATCTACAAACTTGGGGAGCGAGTAGTTGGCTAGCCAATCTCCTTGTACCAGACTGAAATAATAAAGCCTGGTTGTGCGTTATCAGAGTTGTCGGTCATATAGGAAGACTGTTCTATAAATTGTACCTCGACCTGTCCATCGGTTTCCTTGAGCCAATCATTAATTTCGGTTTCACTTTCATGGACCTGTGATACACGCTGTCGAAAGATTCTGACTTTCATTCCACTCTCCCTATCTGTTCAGTCCATTAACTTTGGCGTATTGCGAGTCATGGATCAACAGGCAATTTAGTCACAGATCTATTGATTAAGCCTGGCTTGTTCCTGTCCGGATTCAAATACCGAGGCGGTCAGTACCTTCGTAAGTAACTGTTTTTTATACCTAACAATATTAGAATTTTGCGTTCTTCATCCAAATATAGCACTTTACGGACAGGAACTAACTTGATCTGCGGCAAAAATTCCTGATTGAAGTTTGTAAGTGAGCGCCAAGGTAGAAGAGTCTGCGTGGAAGAAGATAGAATGCATGGGCGATTTGTTTGGATTTATCTATGCTAACCACCAAAATGTCAGGACAGCTAAAGCCCTACGTCTGGTTCTATCTTGGTTCAATGTTCTTCCTCTCAATCGCACGGCTGGCCATTGCGTGGTTACATCAAGAACGCGTCCCCGATATGCACACCCTTGTTTATGTTATGGCCCTTGGTTTACGGATGGATACCATCATTCTTTGTATGGTGATGGCTATACCCATCAGCCTGAGCTATCTGTTACCGCCATTGATGACAAGCAAAGGCGGATTCCAACTCACTATTCGTCTTTACCTGTCTGGCTGGGCGGCACTCATAGTGCTAATGGAACTGGCGACGCCCACCTATATCGACTTTTTTGACTCCCGACCCGGACGAATATTTTTTGAATACTTGAACCATCTTAGCGAGGTCAGTTCCATGTTGTTAGGTGGATTTCTACTCGAATCCATTCTCATCACGACGGGCACTCTCATTGCTGCGATTGGAACCTTTATGCTACTGAAAAGAGTTCAGGCCGCTGCAGGTTATTCTTCATACTTGCGACAACTACTGCTCTTGCCATTGATTGTCGCCACATTGCTACTGGGCGCAAGATCGACACTTGGACATCGACCGATCAATGCCAGTAGTGTGGCATTTTCGAACGATCAACTATTGAATGAACTGGCATTGAGCAGTGTTTATACCGTTCTCAACGCGATCTACGCACTAAAAAATGAAGGAGACCCATCGAAACTGTACCCACAGATGGCAGATACAGAAGTGTTTCGTCGTGTTGTGCAGGACTCCTTCATCGAAAAAAGCGACTTTGACGATCCCGATCAACCTACTATGCACCGCTTTGGAACGCATCGACCGCAAGCGAAAAAGAATTTGGTCATCCTCTTGCAGGAAAGTATGGGTGCTCGTTTCATCGGCAAGTTGGGTGGTTTGCCCTTATCGCCGAGAATAGACAGGCTGGCTGATGAAGGGTTGTGGTTTACGCAACTTTACGCGACGGGCATCAGATCCGCCCGAGGGATTGAAGCCGTGGTGACGGGGTTTCCGCCCTCCGCCTCAAGAAGTGTATTGAAACTGGGTCTTGCGCAGCGTGGGTTCTACACGCTGGCCCAATCCTTGAAAGCGTCCGGGTATCACAATTACTTCATCTATGGGGGTGAGAGCCATTTTGATAATATGCGAGGCTTTTTATTGAACAACGGTTTTGATGTGGCGATTGACGAAAAGGATTTTTCCGACTGGAAGTTCAAGGGGTCCTGGGGAGTTTCAGATGAGGATTTGTTCGACAAGGCACATTGCATATTCGAAGAAGAGGAAAAACCTTTTTTTGCTCTCGTCTTTTCTTCCTCGTTCCATAGTCCCTTCGAGTTTCCGGATAATCGAATTGAGCTTTACGATAGCCAGAAAAATACGCGCAATAATGCCGTCAAGTATGCAGATTTTGCGGTCGGCCATTTTTTTGATATGGCTCGGAAGTCTTCCTACTGGGACGATACGATTTTCCTCGTTGTTGCTGACCATGATGAGAGACCCAGAGGCGCATCGCTTGTTCCGGTGAGCAGCTACCATATTCCCGGTCTGATTCTGGGAAAAGGGATTACACCGGAGATCTACACATCCGTCACTAGCCAGATGGACCTGTTGCCAACTCTTCTACCTTTAATGGGTATCAATGGCAGAGCACCCTTTGTAGGGCAGAATATCAGGCAGCGACCGCCTGGCTATCCCGGGCGCGCAATCATGCAATTCGGTAATAACCATGCGTATATGCGCGGGGATCAGGTCGTTATCCATCGTCCGGGGAAAGATGCACTACAGTTCTCCTACCGGGAGAAAGAACTTTTGCCTGTAACACTTGATACAGAGCTTCAGAAGGATGCCCTGGCAATGGCTCTGGTACCTGGGCTACTTTACAAAAAACAACTGTATCAAGTCGAGTTAACAGATTTTGAATGACACCCTATTCACGTTTTTCTTGATGGGTCGCCATCAGGGCGAGCACTGGTACAGAGTCATATCGAATGATAGTCTTTCAGATTCCGGCCTGTCTTTTTTGAGACGACCTAAAATTCAATAAAGGAAACATTAATGGACAACATGTTTGATCTGAGCGGGAAAGTAGCCATCGTCACAGGCTCTACAAAAGGTATAGGACGTTCTATTGCAGAACAGCTTGCCTTCCATGGGGCAAAGGTTGTTGTCTCCAGTAGAAAAGCAGATGTCTGTGAACAGGTGACCGCTGAGATTAACGAAGCGGTGGGAGAAGGCAAGGGTAGCGCGACTGCGATCCCGTGCCATATCGGATATAAAGAACAACTCCAGAACCTGGTTGACGAGACGAGAAGCCAGTTAGGCGGCATTGATATCCTTGTTTGCAATGCAGCCGTTAATCCATTTTATGGTTCCATGGCAGATATTCCTGATTCTGCGTTTGAGAAAATCATGGACTCGAATGTAAAATCCAATCACTGGTTGTGTCAGATGGTTTTACCTGGAATGGTTGAGCAAAAAGATGGCGTGGTTCTCATTGTTTCCTCCGTCGGCGGCGTTCATGGCAGTGCCGTTCTCGGTACCTATTGTATTTCCAAGGCGGCTGATATGCAGTTAGCCAGAAATATAGCGACGGAATATGGTCCGCATAACATCCGGGCGAATGCCATAGCGCCCGGGTTGATACGCACCGACTTTGCCAAGGCGCTATGGGAAAATCCTGAAACATTGAAAGTGACAACATCATCAGCATCCCTTAGAAGAATTGGCGAGCCCGAGGAAATTGGTGGTGTGGCAGTGTTTCTGGCGTCGGCCGCGGGCAGCTTTATGACAGGTCAAACCCTGGTTGTTGATGGAGGGCGGTAGCTGACAGGTGAATGTCAGCCGGAAACCAATGTAGTATAGTCGCTATCTGGAAAAACATAGCTTTTGGGGGTACCATCATCGCCCTCATTCAATAGAAAATATTCGGGAGTTTGCATTTGTTGTTGATAGACATGACCTTTCAGGCAGGCAGGGTCTAAGTGGAACGTCGGGATTTTCTAAAAGTATTTTCAGCTGGAACCATCGCCGCAATGGGAGGCCAGCTCGTCTTAAGACCAGAGACTCCCGGTCTTCAGGGGTTACCCTTAACGGGTGTCTATGAAGATATTAATACCAATGCACTAGAGCTTGCCCATTCTATACAACACATGTCGACACCGGCACCGAGTTCCGCTGTTTTGTTGGAAGCATTTCAGCGCCAGCAACAGAATCGTGTCGCCGATTCAGGAAACCTGAATCAATATCTCCAAAAAATGGAGAATTTTGAGAACTCACACTACGAGGACCAATACCTTCAATCGACGGAGTATCCTCTTCTGGTGTCAGTGTTCAAACGTCTTGGTCGGGTTCAGAACCTCGTTGGCCATGGTAATTTTAATGTCCTTGGTTTTGACGAAATGCTTAAGGTTGGCAAGCGATACAACAGTGTCGGTGCATTTCCAGAGGCTGAGGCATTGTTCATTGAGCAGATTTTTAGCGCTAACGCAAAAAGGTATGGTTTCTATGGTGATAAGGTCATAGAAAAACTAACAGAAATTGTGCCTGTAAGTGATCGGAAGAAAATGCCCCGGACAGGTCATTTCCTGTTTCGAGGTGAGTCTGAGGCACTGTATGCGAAGGTAAAGAAAGATATAGGCCCCAGTATCGTATTGACATCAGGCATCCGCAACGTTGTGAAGCAGACCCATCTCTTTCTTGCGAAAACGATTCAGTCCCAGGGAAATTTGTCTCGGGCCTCCAGAAGTCTTGCGCCACCGGGTCACTCATTTCACGGCATCGGAGATTTTGATGTTGGAAAGATTGGACTAGGGCGTAAGAACTTCACGTCAGACTTTGCCCGAACCAAAGAATTCCTGAAATTGGTTGATCTAGGTTATGTCAACATGAGATACCCACTCCACAATCTATTGGGTGTTCGCTATGAGCCCTGGCATATTAAGGTAGTCTAGTTCTGGCTAAGGTCTTATCCTCGATACCGGGCACACTTACCCTCTACTGGTAATACTCTTTGAGCCTGCTTGGCAGGCGGTATATTGTTCACGCAAGATAAGTGATCACCCGGTAAAGGGATATGCCAGTGAGCAGCGCTGCCAAAATCATAGCTGCTATGCCCAGATAAGGCTGATTTTTCTGGTTGAGATCCAGAGATACTTTACCGCTTTCCTCGAATAACAAAAATCTCAGTGCAGCTTTTTCCTGGTCGCCTAGTAGCGCGACAAAGGCTGACTGACCTTTCAGTTGTTCTAGTCCATTGCTGATCAGTATAACGCTAGTCCAGAGTGCGAAGACCTCTTCGATCCACAACTCTGAATTCAGACCAACAACGATTGCCAGAGCAATTAAGGCGATAATCAGCTGACCTACATCAAATATCCTGGCGCCCCGGATTAAGTTTGCGGAGATTTGGGGACCAAAGAGTTTGATACGCTTTAGTTGGATACTTGGCCCATACAGCAGTAGTGCGACAAATGTGACAAAGAGTAGAAAATTTATTGTTGCGGTTATTGAATTTGTTGCCGCCTGGTCTTCGCCCAATTGTTGATGGGTGAGCAAGTTGATAACAACTGCTATCAAAAGCATACCGATGCCTGCAACGAACGATATGACTGACGTCAACATGAGTGCAACAGGTACCTGAAATCGAGAATGAGTGGAGCGGATGAAGAATTCCAGAGCAGTTGAAATGCAACCAACCATGACGAGCAAGACGGCAATATTCACCAAAAATGGCATGAACGCACTGATATCGAAGCTTATCCGTGCCAGTCCCTGAATAATCAGCAATGCGACTCCGGTAAGAATCAAACCTGGAACAAGCATGGATGATGAATGTGAATCGGACCAGGTGACCTGGCTGGATATCCCATAGGCCTGTTTCAGGCCAAGCCCGGTGGCAACTGATAGATCATAAAAATCCCTGACCGGAGCGACATTCGTGCGGTACTCGATGATCCTTTCTGCACGGCGAGGACCAATCCCTTTTAGGGTCTGCAATTCATCTGCTGTTGCCAGATTTACCTGAATTAGAGATGATGTCATGATTACTTTTTAGAGAAGGTCTGATTGGACCCACTCTAAGACCGTCCACTTTTTTAACCGGGAGTGGGATACTAACCCTGAGGGTCACGTCAATGGAAGAGCTTAAATCATCAACGAAAGTGCTGCTTGTCAGTGCTGCCATCATGATTGTCATTTTGATATCCGGTCCATTCGGTTACAAATCTGGCCTGATTGAACTGATGCCTTCACTTGCGAGTCTGATGGTAGCACTGCTTGGTTCCGTCTTGATTTTGGTTGTTGCAGTAATATTGGTCTTTGTTTCGATGAAAAAAAGCCAGACCAGAAACAGGAACATGCTGGCGCTGGCAATTTCAATGAGTCTTGTTCCGATATTGGTGATGGCACCACAAATCATGAAAGGGCGATCCGTGCCACCCATTCACGATATCACGACGGACACGGTCAATCCGCCAACTTTTGAGGCAGTGGTAGCGCTAAGAGCAAATGCGTTGAATGGGCTTGAATATGGTTCGGAAGCCTTACCCGCAGAGGAACTAAAGGCGTTGCAGCAGGCTGCATATCCCAATGTCATACCTTTGGAATCGACGCTTTCTGTGGCAGAAGCAGTGCTGAGAGCGGAGCATCTACTGGCAGAACAAGGACTGGAGATCGTTGCAACGGATGCCGATCAGGGCCGGGTAGAGGCAACCGCGACAAGCTACTGGTTTGGATTTAAAGATGACCTGGTGGTTCGTATTGCACCAACGGCGACAGGTACGCGAATTGATCTCCGTTCCGTCTCACGAGTGGGCCAGAGCGATGTTGGGGCGAATGCCGCCAGAATAGAAAAATTCCTGAAAGCTTTCTAACAACACAGGACAGTCAACTCACATTAACAATCTTCCGCCTGGTGCGATTCTACCCGGCACCGTTATTCCCCTAATCCGTCTTTCTGGATCCCTGGCCGAGACGATCCACCACCAGGTCATTGACCTGCTTGGGATTCGCTTTACCCTGGGTTTCTTTCATCACCTGCCCGACGAAAAAGCCAAGCAATTTGGTTTTTCCGGCACGATATTGTTCTGCCTGTTTGGGGTTCGCGTTGATAATTGCATCGACCAGAGGTGAGAGTTCATCAGTACCCGATAATTGTTTTAGTCCTTCTTGTTCGATGTAGTGATCGACTGAATTGGCATCCCCATTCCAGAGCTTCTCAAAGATGGTTTTGGCAATTTTTCCAGAGATGGTGTTGTCGGCGATCCTCAAGACGAGTGTGCCGAGTTGGTTCGGTGAAATCGGTACCAGGGCAAGTGGCTTGGCTTCACTGTTCAGTTTACCCAGCAACTCAACCCTGACCCAGTTTGCAGAAAGCCGCGGGTTATTGCTGGTTTCTACGACAGATTCAAAATAATCGGCGAGTTCAACGCTCATCGCGAGTATGACCGCATCCGCTTCAGGAAGCCCGTAGTCACTGACAAATCGAGCTTGTTTCACACGGGGAAGCTCTGGCATGTTTGCTTTAACAGCATCAATATAACCCTGATCGAAAGTCACCGGAAGGAGATCCGGTTCAGGGAAATAGCGATAATCTGTCGCCGTCTCTTTGCTTCTCATTGGCCTCGTTTCATCCCTGTCAGGATCATAGAGGCGCGTTTCTTGTACGATGCGCCCGCCGTCTTCCAATACCTGTATTTGCCGCGCTATCTCGTAGCGAATAGCTCGTTCCAGAAAGCGGAAGGAATTCACATTTTTTGTTTCTGTTCGTGTACCAAGTTCGGTGGCTCCAGGGCGTTTGATCGAAACATTGGCATCGCAGCGCAGTGAGCCTTCAGACATATTTCCATCAGATACCCCTAAATAGGTAACGAGTTGGTGAATCTGTTTAGCGTAGGCGACCGCCTCAGCGGCAGAACTCATTTCTGGTTCTGACACAATTTCGAGGAGCGGAGTGCCAGCCCTATTGAGATCAACTCCCGTTTTACCAGGGAATTCTTCATGTAGTGACTTTCCTGCATCTTCTTCCAGGTGCGCCCGGGTGATATTGATTCGTTTTTGTTCTCCGGAATCAAGAGTAATGTCGAGGTGACCTCCCATCACGATAGGGTGATCCATTTGGGTGATCTGATAGCCTTTTGGTAAATCGGGGTAAAAATAGTTTTTGCGATCAAAAATTGAAGTCATTCCAATATTTGCGCCAATACTTAGTCCAAATGCAATTGCCTTTGGATACACCTCTGCATTGATTGTGGGCAGTACACCGGGCATACCCAGATCAATGGCACATGCTTGTGTATTAGGTGCGGCGCCAAATTGGGTGCTGGCACCTGAAAATATTTTTGATTTTGTCTTGAGCTGGACATGTATCTCCAGGCCAATGGTGGTTTCCCAATGTTGATTCGTTGTCATGGCAGCAGTCTCGTACCTTCTAGGTCAGATTGCCTGGCATCATTTGATGCCAGGAGGTGTTCATCTGAAATTGATGAGCCGTATTGAGAAGCTTCGCTTCATCCAGGTAATTGCCGATCAACTGAAGACCGATGGGTAAGCCGCCGCTCATGCCTGCCGGGATGGACATGGCAGGCAAACCGGCAAGATTGGAGGAGATGGTATAAATGTCCTGCATATACATGGCGATGGGATCATCCTTTTTCTCGCCAATTTTAAATGCTGGTCCAGGCGTCGTAGGGCCAAGCAGGATATCCACGGAATTAAACGCCTCCTGGAAGTCGTTCTTAACGAGCCGCCGAATTTGTTGAGCCTTTCGATAATAGGCATCGTAATATCCTGCCGAAAGAGCAAATGCTCCAACCAGAATCCGTTGCTTGACTTCATCGCCCAGTGC
>CAZAZB010000126.1:0-6384 GCA_964489485.1 uncultured Pseudomonadales bacterium
CACCTATTGTCCTGATGTTTGTCCGACGACACTCTCGGTTCTCAATGAAGCGGTAACCCCGCTGGAGAATCCACCGCGGGTTATTCTCGTCAGTGTGGACCCGGAGAGAGATACACCTGACGTGCTCGCGAGTTATGTGCCACGCTTCAACGCAAAATTTGTTGGTTACACGGGGAGTTTTGACAATATCGTAAAGTTTGCAACCGAACTCAATGTCGCTTTTGGTAAGGTCCCGGGTGAAGAACCAGGCACCTACACAGTCGAACATTCTGCAAGCATCGTGGTCGTGAACCCGCAGGGGCACTATGCAGGCTTTCTACGGGCACCCCATAATGCACAGAATATCAGGAAGGTTGTACAGCATCTTCGCTAGTTTTTCGTTAGCGCCGACGGCATAATCTACTCCTCTTTAAGAGAGTTGCCTGGCCAGTGCGAGAAATTCTGCCGGTTCTTTCAGAAATATCCCATCATTGTCGGTCAACAGTCTGGTCAGGGAGAAGCGAGCAGCAGCGGCCCGTTGAAAACAAGGCAGAAACTCCTTCTCTTCACTTTCCAGTGGGCGGACCGATTCGTACCCTTCAAGAAGCTTTTCACGCCTTGAGGCGTCCACCTGCCCCGACGGTGAAATACACCAATCGTTAATAATGATGGCAATATCCTGTATGAAATAGTCATTGCAGGCATGGTAAAAATCGATGACTCCGGTTAGCGCATCACCAGAGAAAAGAGCATTATCCCTGAACAGATCCCCATGTATTATCCCTTTCGGTAAACTAAGTTCACAGACTTCAGAATACTCATTGGTAATGTGATCGAGAAGTAGTGCTTCTTCTGGTTTTAACAAGTGTCCTACATTCGTTTGAGTTGCTGTCATCCAATTGACATCGAATGGGTTAGGTCGGCTTAGATTTGTCGTGGCCAGAGCGCCATGAATGTCCGCGAGGACTTTGCCAATCTGGTAACAGTGCGTTTCTTGAGAAATGATCAGATGCCTGCCATCCAGTTTTGGAAAGAGCACAGAAGGTTTACCGCAGAATATTGTCGATGTCATCCCATCGAGTGTTTGTTGGGGCGCTGGTACGGGGAGGCCAAAGTTAAACAGATGGCTCAGGACATTGTTAAAAAACGGCAGGTCGTTGAAGGAAAGATCCTCCATAAGGGTTAGGACGTACTCTCTGGTGTCGCCTTCCTTGTTCGTCGTAACAAAATAATTCGAATTTTCAATTCCTGATTCGATCGGCGTGAAGGAAACGAGATCACCGACACCAAACATAATGAGGTATTTTTCGAGCTTTGCCCTGTCGAATGTTGTGAATGTTGCCACCGTTAGAACTCGATCAAACGCCACTGGGGATAGAGAGTCTTCTTGTGATCCAAAGAGTCGAAATGAGGCGAGCCGTCAGCAGGAACCATATAGTAGGGTTTGCCGATATTTGGGACCACTTTGATCATCATCAATATGCCATTTTGCCTGTATTCATAAACAGTTTTACTCTCACCTTCAACGATTTCGATATCGTCTTCTCCAAAGTCGGTAGGCGATGGCTGGGCAGTTGTGTGAAGGCTGAATAGTAAAGTAACGAGACAGAGTAATGCCTGAGATGAAGTGTAAAATTTCCGTCTCTTTAGGTCCAGCATGCTATTCTCAGGTAACTGTTTATCACGAGCGATTGATTAGATATCGAAAAATCGGCAATCAGAACTAGCCTATTATTCGACCTTCCCTGGAGATTCCAACCTAATGAAAGATGATTATCAACTGGTCTTAATCGATGGCTCATCGTACCTTTTTAGGGCGTACCATGCACTCCCTCCGCTGATGAATAGTAAGGGTCAGGCGACTGGTGCTATTAAGGGTGTTATCAGCATGATTCGCAAATTGATCAGCGATTACCCCAAGAGTCATGTTGCAGTTGTATTTGATGCCAAGGGGAAGACCTTCCGAAATGATATCTATGCCGACTATAAAGCTAATCGACCGCCGATGCCGGATGAGCTTCGCAGCCAGATAGCACCCATCCACAGGATTGTGGAAAATATGGGGTTGCCACTGTTGGTGGTAGAAGGTGTCGAAGCTGACGATGTGATTGGCACGCTCGCGCAGCAGGCAACTGAATCCAAAATGGATGTGCTGGTTTCAACGGGCGATAAGGATATGGCGCAGCTTGTCAATGAACACGTCACCCTGATTAATACCATGTCTAATACCTTTATGGATATCGAAGGTGTGGTAGAAAAATTTGGTGTCCGACCTGGCCAGATAATTGATTATCTAGCCCTGGTTGGAGACACATCAGACAACATTCCTGGTGTTCCGAAATGCGGGCCAAAGACGGCGGTCAAGTGGCTGGGGGCCTATGAAAGTATGCAAGGTGTTATTGATAACGCTGAGGACATAGGGGGAAAGGTGGGTGGTTATCTGCGAGAGTCAATCGAGTTTTTGCCCATGTCATATGAGCTGGCCACTATTAAAAAAGACGTGCCTCTGGAAAAACATATTGATGATCTGGTGATGTCCGAACCAGATAATTCTGTACTACTCGATTTGTTTAAGGACTTTGAATTTAAGACCTGGGTAGAAGAAATAGCCAACCCATCGACAGGGAGTGGAACTAACGTTAACGAAGGAGCGCGTACTGATAAGGATGGTCGCAGCAAGTCGCCGGATGATCAGTGTGAATATGACATTATCTATGGACATGAACAGCTGGATATTTGGCTGACCAGGTTAAGCGATGCTCCCTCCTTTGCTTTTGATACAGAGACAACAAGCCTTGACTATATGGTTGCAGAACTCGTCGGGGTTTCTTTTTCTTGCGCTGCTGGGTCGGCTGCCTATGTACCGCTAGGACATGACTACGAAGGTGCGCCACAGCAGCTATCAATCGATGACGTGTTGACCAAACTGCGCCCTTTACTTGAAGATCCATCGCGCACCATCATCGGCCAAAATCTCAAATATGATATGAGTGTCCTGGCACGATACGATATTGCTCTTGAAGGTATTGGATTCGATACCATGCTCGAATCCTATGTGTTGAACTCCGTTGCGTCGCGGCACAACATGGATGACCTTGCACTGAAATATCTTGGCAAGATAACGACACACTTTGAAGACATTGCAGGAAAGGGAGCGAAACAAATTACGTTCAATCAGGTGCCTGTCGACATTGCAGGTCACTATGCCGCCGAAGATGCCGATATCACGTTTCAGCTCCATCAGGCTCTGTGGCCAAAACTGGAAGCGGAACCTGGTCTTGCCTCTGTCTTTACTGATATCGAACTGCCACTTGTTAAGATTTTGTCGACCATAGAGCGCAATGGTGTTCTCCTGGATCAGGCGCTGCTGAACGAACAGAGTATCGAATTGGCAGCACGTTTGCAGACACTTGAGGAAGATGCCTATTCACTGGCCGGTGAAGAGTTCAATCTCGGATCACCAAAGCAGTTACAGAAGATTTTCTTCGAGAAGCTGCAATTGCCTATTCTTAAAAAGACGCCGAAAGGGCAACCTTCGACGGCCGAGCCGGTGCTTCAGGAGCTTGCTCTGGACTATCCGCTACCTAAGGTCATCCTGGAGTATCGGGGCCTCAGTAAACTGAAATCGACATACACGGATCAGTTGCCACGTCAGGTGGATGAAAAGACGGGCCGTGTTCACACTTCATACCACCAGGCTGTCGCAGCAACGGGTCGCTTGTCGAGTACTGACCCCAACTTACAGAATATTCCTATACGAACCCAGGAAGGACGTCGAATTCGCAAGGCGTTTATTGCCGCAGAAGGTTATGAACTGATCGCTGCAGACTATTCTCAAATTGAACTGCGAATCATGGCGCATTTATCTGGTGATGAGGGTCTGGTCAGCGCTTTCAAGCAATCGCTGGATATTCATAAAGCGACGGCAGCAGAAGTTTTCCAGCGTGATCTTGCTGATGTGACTGATAATGAACGTCGAAGTGCCAAGGCGATAAATTTTGGATTGATCTATGGCATGTCCGCTTTCGGACTGTCTCGTGCACTCAACATCTCTCGTGGCGATGCCCAGGAATACATCGATCTTTATTTCGAGAGATATCCGGGCGTAAAGCGCTATATGGATCGAACCCGGGTGGAGGCAGCCGAGCGAGGTTTTGTTGAAACAATATTTGGTAGACGTCTTTACCTGCCTGAAATTAATGCGAGCAATTTCCAAAGGCGACAGGCAGCAGAGAGAACTGCCATCAACGCGCCGATGCAAGGCAGCGCCGCAGATATTATCAAGAAGGCGATGATTCGTGTGGACCGATGGCTAAATCAGTCCGGGGTTGATGCTCGCATGATCATGCAAGTTCACGATGAACTTGTGCTGGAAGTGCAGAAGTCTGACATTGAAGTCGTGAGGGCTGGTCTGGAAACCTGCATGTGTGGTGCGGCAGAACTCACCATACCCCTGGAGGTTGACATTGGTAACGGACTTGATTGGGACCAGGCACATTAGCTCCGGCGACAGACGCTCCCGCTGTAGGCCCCGCAAGAGGAAGCTCACCATGCCCTGCGATGGCTTCTCTATGGTGTAAATTGTCCAATTTATTGGAAATATACCGAAATATGTTGAACTTTGGCAGGGCCAACGAGTCATAATCTTTGAAACACATGAAGTATGTTTCGACGGTAATCTTCGGTAATTTTAATCCCCCAAAAGGACCGAAGCATGGGCTCTGATCACATCCTCCCCAATTAGTGATCAGGGCCTTTCTTTTTCTTTTTCTTGTTCTTGTTCCAGATTCTTTTTCCCGCAATTTTTGGCATCCATATGTCTGTTCTGGTATTACTTGCAGTTCTATCAGTGCCAGCGCTTTGTCGCGTACTAGTCCTCGGATAAAGGGTCAAGTAACCAGTGAGACAAGGTATCGGTTAATTCGTCGAGACCTAGTTTGTCCTTGGAAGAAAAGAGCTGGATGGTGACATCAGCTGGCAACTTACTCCGGGTCTGAAAAAGTGCATTATTTCTGGCCCCCCTCTTCAGCTTATCTGCTTTGGTGAGGAGTATGTGCAGAGGAATTTCTACTTCCTGTCCCCAGTTCAGTAGCATCTCATCGAATTCACGCAATGGGTGGCGGATATCCATCAGCAAAACCAGCCCTTTGAGGGAAGACCGGTTGCGAAGGTAGTCGTCCAGGTGTTCGTGCCAATGTGTTTTAACCGCGATGGGTACTTTTGCATAACCATATCCAGGTAGGTCAACCAGGCGGTGCGTTGAATCATCGTCAATTGCGAAAAAGTTTATCAGTTGTGTGCGACCGGGTGTTTTGCTGGTTCGAGCCAGTTTTTTCTGGTTTGTCAGTGCGTTGATTGCGCTGGATTTTCCTGCATTTGATCGACCGCAAAAAGCCGCCTCCGCACCCTGGTCAGCGGGACACTGATGTAAGGCGGAAGCGCTCTTGAGGAAGTGCGCGGCATTGAAGTTAATGGTCAAATGATTGTCCTGTGATAGTCGATGTCTGCTGACTCGAAACGCGCTATTCAGCTGGTGTTAAAATGGCTTAAGTCAACGTATAATGCGCCGTGTATTTTAGCATCCTGTTCATAGGGAACGGCGATATAAATCAGCCTGGAGACGTTATCGTTAACAGTTGTTGTTGGCAACGCTAGATGACAAGACCCGTTAACAAGAACGAGTTGACAAGAACGAGTTGACAAGAACGAGTTGACAAGAAAGTGTGTCAATCGGACCAGGCAAAAAAGTATAGGTTATTCAGGAATCATCTGAAATGTTAAGAGTGTTATTTGGAATAGTTGTGGTGTGTTTGTCTTTAGCGGTTTCTGCAGACGGAGATGCAGGGAAGGGCAAAGATCTGGTCGCAGTCTGTGGCGCTTGTCACGGCCCTGACGGAAATAGTCCTGCGGGCAGTTTCCCTAGCATAGCAGGACAAAACTCTGGCTATCTGCTAAAACAGTTAAACGACATTAAGGCTGGTGTTCGTGCTGCACCGTTAATGACGGGGCTTCTGGGTGGCTATAGCGATCAGGATCTTGAAAATATTTCAGCCTTCTATGAAAGTCAGGTGATCAAAGGCGGCGCAGCCAAGATTGAATTGGCTGAACTTGGGGAATCAATATATCGAGCAGGCGTCAAACGGAAAGACATTGCTGCTTGTTCATCTTGTCACTCTCCTAATGGGGAGGGTAATGCGCCAGCAGCATTCCCCGCGCTTGCCGGACAATGGCCGGAATACACAGAGACTCAGCTAAAAGCATTTCGATCAGGCGATCGAACAAATGATGGTGATTCCAAGATGATGCAGATTACCGCGATGGACCTAAGTGATAGTGAAATATCTGCTGTCTCTTCTTACCTCTATGGCCTGAAGGAATAGGGGCCTGAAGGAATAGGGGCCTGAA
>CAZAZB010000126.1:6484-10065 GCA_964489485.1 uncultured Pseudomonadales bacterium
GCGGTTCGTAAAAGGAGCCCTCAGCGGTTCCTAAAAAGAGCCCTCAGCGGCTCGTCAAGAAAAGCCTCAGCGGCTCCTAAAAAGTACCCCGGTAGCAGTGCTTCAAAGAGAATCTACCCCGCTAGCGACCAGTGTCTATGAGCCCATCGATGGTGCTGTTGATCTGGGTAGTAGTGTATCCAGATTGTCCAATGCGCCCTTGGCTTCATCGACACGCTTCTTCAAATCCTTGCCAGGCTTAAAATGCGGGACATATTTACCGGGTTTGTGAATCCCAACCTCCCCCGTTTTTGGATTTCTCACCGTCCTTGGTTTGCGATAGTGGTTTGTGAAGGTACCAAAACCGCGAATCTCGATCCGTTCACCACTGGCGAGGCTCTCGGACATGATATCAATAAGTGTGTGGACCGCCAGATCAACGTCCCGACTGGTCAGCTGGTCTAGCCTTTCAGACATTCGTCTAATTAGTTCTGATTTGTTCATGGTTTCACAGTCCAATCGATCTATACCTATATTACAAATTTTGGGTTAATTATCAATATCTTATAGTGAAAAACTAAAGTATTTGCTTAATATTAATATTTTGATAGAGTATCAAGCCCGATGGCAGCTGGATCTGGGTTTAATTGCAGCCATTTCAATCATCGCGTTGTATTCGGGGGTTCTGTGACAGTTATTCAACAATTGTTAGATAATAGATACCTACGCCAGTTTGTCTCGGGTGATAAAAAACGAAGAGGTGTTCAGTTGGCGGTCGAGAAAGCGAAACGTAACCGGCAACAAAAGTTCTTCGAGTTAGAACACGCAATAAACAAGGCTGCAACATAGAGCCCTGCAGCCGCTATTTTTATTGAGCTTCAGCCCATTTTATTTTTTTTCTGCAACATTAATGAATTTTGCTGGCGCAAAGACCTTGCTATAACGTTGCATTGCACTGGTATACCGATAGCAACACAACTACCTGTTGGTTGGCTCTTGTTCTGAAATGGAAATCACCGCGGTTATTTTCTGTCCGGCATATTCGTGACTACCGCGCAGGTGAACCATTGAATTGCAGGATTCATTCGCCTAAAATTCGCCATGGCGAGCAACAAACCTGTTAGACAAACTCAGCCCTTCCGGGCAACCCTCCTGTCTTTGATTCGATTCATGACTGCAGCCTGCAGTGCTGGTTTGATCCTGTCTTGCTCGGTTCCTAATGGCCTAAAATCAATAATTGGAGTGACTTAATGGCAACCATTCTCCCGGATACATCTCGTACCTTCAGTGAATACCTTTTAGTGCCTCGTCTTACGAAAAAAGAGCACAGGGCGGACCGCGTTGATCTTAAGACGCCGCTGTCGGCAATCGAGCCAGGAGAATCAGCACGTTTCAGTATCAACGTACCGGTGGTATCAGCCTGTATGCAGTCTGTTTCCGGAACCGACCTTTCGGTTGCACTTGCCAGGCAAGGAGGTCTGAGCATGGTCTACTGTTCACAACCCATTGAGACCCAGGCGGAAATGGTGTTTCAAGTGAAGACCCATAAGGCTGGTTTTGTGCAAAGTACATCCAATTCCAAACCTGAAACTCATCTTTCGGAGGTGATCGACCTGATGCAAACCTCGGGTCACTCGACTATCCCTGTGACTGCAGATGGGTCGGCTAGCGGCAAGTTTCTTGGGCTTATTACTGATCAGGACTTCTGGGAGTTCGAGGATGATCTGTCAAATTCAGTGAAGGATCATATGACGCCACTCGAAAGGGTTATCTTCGGTCATGAAGGCATTAGTCTACGGGAAGCGAATAGCCAGCTTCACTTACATAAAAAAGACTGCCTTCCTATTCTTGATGCACAAGGAAACCTGTCATCTCTTGTGTTCAAAAAAGACTATGTTGATCACCAACGCCATCCGCTGGAATTACTTGATGAATCCAAGCGACTTTGTGTGGGTGCGGCAATCAATACACATGACTATCAAGATCGGGTTCCAGCATTGGTTGCAGCGGGAGCAGATGTACTGTGTTTTGATTCTTCTGATGGTTTTACCGAGTACCAGAAAGAAGGTATCGCATGGATCAGGGAAGAGTTTGGCCATGACGTCGTTATCGGTGGCGGTAATGTTGTTTCGGCAGAAGGTTTTGACTATCTCGTGACCGAGGGCGGCGTAGACTTTATTAAGGTTGGGATGGGTGGTGGCTCAATCTGTATCACGCGGGAACAAAAGGGAATTGGCAGGGGACAGGCATCAGCGCTATTGGATGTTGCAGAGCGGCGTGATGCCTATTTTGAAGAAACGGGCCGATATATACCGCTCTGTTCTGATGGCGGTTTGGCAAACGACACACAGATTGTTATTGCTTTAGCCATGGGCGCAGATTTTGTCATGATGGGGCGATATTTCGCCATGACGGAGGAAAGTCCGACACCTAAAACGACCATTAATGGGCAGATGTATAAACCCTATTGGGGTGAAGGGACTCACCGTGCGCAGAACTGGCAACGCTACAGTGATGGCATGAGTTCCAGAAAAATGATGTTCGAAGAAGGCGTCGATGCCTATGTTCCACTGGTAGGACCGCTATCAGAAGTTCTGGAGACGACGCTTTACAAGATTCGGAGTACCATGGTTAATGTCGGGGCTGATTCACTGAACGATTTCAGGCAGGGCGCCATCTTGACGAGAGTATCCGAACAGTCAGTCGTTGAGGCAGGTACATCTAATGTTTTCCAGTTTTCGCGAAACCGTGAACTGGAAGACGCCGACTGGGGGCACTAGCTCGCTAGGGAACCTCTGATTAAGCTCGGACCGCCGAACCGCTTTTGTGCCAGCACGGCGTTAGCACACCTCGAGGTAAATCACGAATTTAAGGCATATTCGTGATTTACCTCTCGATGCGCTGCCTTGTTCTGACAAAAATATGCCATTAATCAGAGCTTCCCTGACATGTTCAGAAGACTGGTTGTGGTCGCTGGATCATGGGGTATAATGCGCCTCGTTTTCATTGTCGTCGGGGAAGTCATAAGTGAATAAACTAAAGTCGTTGTCATTGATCGTTGTTGTTGGGTCGGTTCTTCTCGCCAGCCTTTCGCTTTCGGCGAATCCACAGGAAGAAGCGATTGCTGAACGAATCAAAAAGGTAGGGACGGTCTGTATTGAAGGTGCGGATTGTGGCCAGAAGTCGAAGTCGTCCACTGTCGCGACGGCTTCCAATGACTCCGGTGGTGCCGAGGCAAACTACAAGAAAACCTGTGCGACTTGTCACAATGCCGGTGTTGCCGGTGCCCCAAAGCTCGGCGACAGTGCTCTTTGGGATCCACGTATAGCCAAAGGCATGGATGCACTTTACGCCAGTGCCATCAATGGTTTGCCGCCAGCCATGCCCGCCAAAGGGATGTGTTTTGGCTGCTCCGATGATGATTTAAAGGCGATAGTTGATTACATGGTAGAGTCGGCTAAGTAGCGAGTTTTTGCCCTTCTTTTGTGCTCTTGTCCTTGAACGCCTGTTCTTGATCAAGTGTCGTTTCGCCCCTAGGAGCTTGACGGAGAATAGAGAACCTACTGCGGACAAGCCTGATTGGCCAGATTTCCCCTTAATTT
>CAZAZB010000127.1:0-9969 GCA_964489485.1 uncultured Pseudomonadales bacterium
GTGGATACATAGAATCAATTTCATTCTTGCGCAAAAATTGCTCATCGAACTCATTCAGAACTCCTGGGCTGCCTACGATATGTTAGCTGAAAATGTGGCGATAGATGATCCCCATTCAATACCTGGCATTTCCCCATAGGCATGTCACTCTATATCAAATAAATATCAGGGAATAAGTTCAGAAAATATTCAGGAAATTACTGAAAAAAGAGCTCAAAAATGGGCTTAAAAAAGAGTTCAGAAGTATATAAAGATATGTCTAAAGAATTGTTTACAGAATTTTTCGAGTCAGAGACTGGTCTCGAAGCATTCCATCCAGAAATTCGTGAGGCTCTGGGACGCCATTACGAAAATAAACCTCATGGCAAGTCAGACGAATGGCAAAACATTCTGCAGGAGATGCCGCTATTTGATTCGACTCATTTCCGATTCGATCTGGATTGTGTCAGCGTAGAATTACCCTCTAACCAATCGATCGATGCAAGGGTGTTCGAATCTCAACTCAAAATCTTCAAACCCTGGAGAAAAGGACCATGGCGCCTTTTGGGTCAGCAAATAGAGACTGAATGGCACTCTGATTGGAAATGGAAAAGAATTCAGCCCCATATCACATCGTTACACAATAGACGTGTTCTGGATATTGGTACTGGCAACGGATATTTCCTTTACCGCATGCTGGGTGACGGCGCAGAACTGGCCCTTGGCATAGACCCAACCCGTCTGTTTCTATATCAGTTCGCCATCACCCAAAGGTTGCTTCCCAACAACAACGCGTATCTATTACCCTTGCGCAGCGAACATCTGCCGGCCTTTGAGAGTTTCGATACAGTCTTCTCTTTAGGTGTTCTCTACCATCGACGTTCACCCATCGATCACCTTACCGAACTCATGAGCTTCATGCGACCTGGCGGTGAACTGGTGCTTGAAACGCTTATCGTGCCTGGCGATGAAAGCACTATTCTTGTCCCGCAAGATCGCTATGCAAAAATGGCCAATGTATGGTTTCTACCGAGTGCCCCGGCCCTCGAAAATCTTCTTCAGCGGGCTGGGTTAAAGAATGTTCGGACTGTTAGCGCCAATCGGACGTCGATAGACGAACAGCGATCAACTGGATGGATGGATTTTCAATCACTCGTAAACTTCCTTGATGTTGAGAATCCAACTCAAACTGTTGAAGGTTATCCCGCCCCCTGTCGGGCCGTCGTGATCGGAAACAAACCGGGTTAAGGCGCAAAATCCATCATTTCAGTAAATCCAGAAGGCGCGTGAGGTCCGACGATAAGTTGCTCTAATACACCCCAACCTCTCTGTTCTCCTGCATCCGAGGAATAAACAACATCGCAGAATGCCTGAATATGAATATTGTCTGGTGATACCTCTGCTGTTACAAATTCATCGTATCCCGTTTCAGATTCCCCATGGTAGGAGCCATGGCTAAAATGTTCATGGCCATAGCCAATACCCTTCATGTAGAAATTCCATTTGGGTGACAGCGTTAAACTCACCTGCTCGCCCGAAGACTTCTTGAAGGATATCTCAGCACCTGAAGCAAAGCGGGTTCCCACTAGAAACTTAAGTTCACTGCCCACCTGTTTCATGGTTTCAGCCTCACCTAATCCAAAATCCGGAATGATGACGCCATTGGTATTCCAGGGTTCGCCAGATGCATCATCGTTGACAAAATAATGCGTACTGAACTTGTCGAAGTTCAATGGTGCCCACAACCAATAGAATTGAAATTCAGAAGATACAGGATTTGGCTGGGCATCTGCTGTGCCGATGCTGCGAATACCCCAGGAACGGTCCCGGGTTCCACAAAATTCATTCGCTGATATTTCGATGCGCTTACCCTTCACTTCTATCCAACCAGACCAGTTACCATTCTGCATCATGCGGGTCACATCCATCGTCACCTGACTGCCTGTCCGACGGGTAAACCGGGGTTCTTCATGCGCAGGCATTCTCGCTACAAAAACAAGATCTGCAGCAATACCATTATCCGGATCATCACAGATGATCCTGTGCTCTACCATGGGCTTGACAATCTCGACGGAGAGTACACCAACATTTGTATCGAGGCGTTCCAGGTGCATGACCTTGGAGCCATATACATTATGCTGAACACCATCCACAACAACAGAGAATGCTCCATCGAGAACATTTAGATAGGGATATACTCCCATGGCAACCGCAAAAAAA
The DNA here is from genome assembly GCA_964489485.1 of uncultured Pseudomonadales bacterium. Lineage (GTDB taxonomy): Bacteria > Pseudomonadota > Gammaproteobacteria > Pseudomonadales > Azotimanducaceae. Next base: position 2,200 of record CAZAZB010000127.1, read on the forward strand.
ACATCACCGGCCGGATTGTAACCATTGAAAAAAAAACGGTCATAAAAGTTACGGTTCGCCCCGACATAGGCAATAGGTTCTGGGGTTTGATGTAACGGATAGTCATCACCTTGTGTCAGCACATTCACACCTCTTTTTCAGCTATTAGTAAAAGCTCTTGGTACAGGCCCTTGATACAAGCCCTTGGTACAAGCCCTTGTTAAACGCCAATTTCAATTGGACAGGATTGGAGATGGTACATTAGATCCCTGTAAGAGCGCTATGTGGAAATATGCGGACAATGCTATTTATCGGCAGTAATATTGTTTTCAGACGAGAATACTTCCATGCAGGTTGACAAACTGTTTAACTAAAAAAGTTATCGCTGGAGGCAACCATGACACAAGCCAGAACACTGGGTGAACTCAAGACTTCAGGTATTGAGGTGCGACCGGTTCGGGAAGAAATGCGCCGCAATCTCATGAGAAAGCTTCGCCTGGAAGAAGACATATTTCCCGGCATCATCGGCTATCAAGATACGGTCATCCCACAACTCCAGAACGCGATCCTATCCGGTCAGGACATTATCCTTTTAGGCGAGCGTGGCCAGGCCAAATCCAGAATCATTCGTGCGCTAACAAGGCTGCTGGATGACTTCACACCTATTCTGGCAAACACAGAAATTCCAGAGAACCCTTACGCTCCCATTAGTGCTCAAGGGAAGCAGATTGTCGCTGAACTCGGCGACGACGCACCCATCGTCTGGTTATCAAGGGAACAGCGTTATGGCGAAAAGCTCGCGACGCCTGACATCACCATTGCTGACCTGATAGGAGAGATCGATCCTATCAAAATTGCGGAAGGCCGATACCTATCCGATGAAGAAGCGCTGCACTTTGGTCTTATTCCAAATTCCAACCGTGGCATTTTCGCTATTAACGAACTACCTGATCTCGCCGAACGAATCCAGGTCGGGTTACTCAACGTCATGGAAGAACGAGACATACAGATTCGTGGCCACAAGGTGCGCCTGGATCTGGATATCCTTATTGTCGCGACGGCCAATCCAGAGGACTACACAAATCGTGGCCGGATTATCACCCCACTGAAAGACAGATACGGTTCTCAAATCCGTACCCACTACCCTTCAAGTATTCTTGAAGAAGTGGCCATCATGGAACAAGAGCAGCAACAGATGGATATGGGAGAATATCGAGAAATTATCCCGCCATTTATGGCGCAACTCATCGCCGAGATCACTCAACAGGCAAGGCGGTCCCCCGATATTAACCAGCGTTCCGGTGTTTCTGTTCGTGCTTCGGTTTCAAACTTTGAGGCATTGCTCGCCAATGCGCTAAGGCGCGCCATCACCACAGGGGAGCAAGATGTCGTGCCACGTATATCGGACTTGCCTTTCATCATTCCCTCACTTCAGGGGAAAATTGAATTTGAAGCGATGGAAGAAGGCCGTGAAGACATGATTATGCAGAAGCTATTTGATGACGCCATTAAAGCTGTATTTGAACGGTTTTCGGATCTTGCAGAAACGGAAGTCATCTCACTGCATTTCGCCGATGGTATGCACGTCACGACTGGAGAAGCCGTGCCTTCCTGTGACTACGAAGATATCATCCAACGAATTGAAGGGCTGGATGAAGCTGTTTCAAAACTCGCCAATTCAGATAATCCCGGGGTTCGTGCCTCAGCCGCGGAGTTTATCTTCGAAGGGTTGCATAGTAATCAACTACTCAACAAAGACCGTGTCGGCGGCAGAACCACTTACCATGGTTGAAGGCTATTTGTTACAGATGATTGTTCATGCGCTGAGGGCTCTTTACCCGCTGAAGGCTCTTTACCCGCTGAAGGCTCTTTACCCGCTGAAGGCTCTTTATGCGCTGAAGGCTCTTTACTCGCTGAAGGCTCTCTACCCGCTGAAGGCTCTATGACCAACCGATACACATCCCTCAATCGCTATTCCCATTGGGATGGAACTCAGCTACGGACGCTTGATGCGGGTGACATTCTGAATGCCTTGTCAGATGACCTGATGGAATTCGGCGACTTGCAACAAGCGATGCGCTACCTCATGCAAAGAGGCATGGAAACCTCTGACGGGGGTTATATCAAAGGCCTCCGGGACCTTATCCGCCAGCTCAAGGAACAAAGAAGGCAGCATCTGGATCGTTTCGACATGGATAGCGTTCTGGAAGACATTAAAAAACAGCTCGATGAAATTCTTCGCATGGAAAAGGAATCAGTTGATCAATGGATAGATAAACAATCAGATTCTGATTTATCAAGCGAGTCCATTCACGAAACTGATGAGAACAGCTTTTCCAATCGAGTACTCGGAGATATTGGCCGGAAGAGCAAAAGGTTTATCGACAACTTGCCCCCCGATACAGCCGGTCGCGTGAAGTCCTTGCAGGAATATGAATTTCTTAACACTGATGCGCAAAAGAAGTTTCTGAAACTCATCGATGATTTGCAAAAGGCAATGACACGTTCGTTTTTCGGTGATATCGAAAAGATGGTTAACAACATGTCCGATGGTGACGTCGAACGCATGAAAAATATGATCAAGGACTTAAACGATCTGCTGGTAAAGAAGATATCAGGGCATGACGCAGACTCTCTAAAACAAGAATTCAATAAGTTCATGCGTCAATACGGCGACATGTTCGGGGACAATCCACCAGCAACACTCGAAGCACTTCTGGAGCAAATGCAACAACAAATGGCAGCGACCCAATCGCTACTAAATTCCATGAGCCCGCAGCAACAAGAACAGCTCCGGGAACTCATGGCAGGCAAGTTCGGCGATCCCGAACTCAATAGTGAGCTCGCAAGGCTCGCCAAAGAAATGGAGTTCCTGAACCCTAACAGCAAAGGGTATGACTTTTCAGGTAATGAAGAAGTTGGGTTAAAGGCAGCCATGGAATTAATGGATGAGATGGCCAGGCTCGATCAGCTGGAACAGGACATGCAGCGGGCTCAGTATGATGGCAAGGTCGATGACATCGACAAAGACAGAGTCGAAGATCTGCTTGGTTCGGAGGCCAGAGAAAATCTCGAAGAAATAGAGCAGATGCTCAAGGTTCTGGAAGACGCCGGATATGCCCGGAAGGACGGTGACAAATGGGAGCTGACGCCGAGAGGATCGAGATCTTTGGGCCAGAAAGCGCTGGGCGAAATTTACAAACGCCTGAAGAACCAAAACCTCGGGAATCATGCGGTGCCTGAGGAAGGTCGCTTTGGAGAGAGAATGGAGGAATCAAAACCTTATGAGTTTGGTGATCCATTTCACTTGCACATGCCTCGAACGATTCGGAATGCCATTGACCGCGAAGGTCCAGGCGCACCAATCTCACTAAAAACCGAGGACTTCGAAATATATCGAAGCGAGATGATGACCCAGACCGCGACGGTACTCATGGTGGATCTTTCCTGGTCTATGGCTTTACGTGGATCATTCCAGTCGGCAAAAAAAGTTGCGATGGCACTGCATAATCTCATTACCACAACCTATCCAAGAGATAGCCTGTATATCCTTGGCTTTTCTGCCTTCGCAAAAGAAATCAAGGCACACGACCTACCCTACTTGCAATATGATGACTATCTACTTGGCACTAACATGCAACACGCGCTGATGCTTGCTGAGAAAATGCTGGCAAAACACCCGCAGGGAACGCGCCAGATCATCATGATCACAGATGGCGAGCCAACAGCACATCTGGACAATGGGCGACCTGTATTTGCATACCCACCGACAGCTGAAACGATCAACAAAACACTAAAAGCAGTTAAAAGCTGCACCGCCCGCAATATAATGATCAACACCTTCATGTTGGATCAAAGCTACTACCTGAAAGCATTTATTGACCGGCTAACCAAAATAAATGGTGGCCGCGTCTTCTACACGGAACCCGACAATCTCGGAGAGTACGTGCTTGTAGACTATTTCCAACACAAGAAAAAACTCCTTCAGAGAAGATAATTTCCTGACAAGAACCATTCGTGAATTTCGCGGAACTGAGTTTATATCAGGAAAAGTATCAACGCCAAGTCTGCAAAAAAATCGTCCTATTTGTCCATATTTTCACTTTTTCCTCAATTTATTAACGAATTTAACTTATTTTATATTCTTTATAATCAATAACTTATTCGATTATCATTCCGATAGTTGATTTATTTATATATTTTTATTGAGGTATTTTACTTTATGTACGTTACAATCCGCGGCAGGTGAAATAGTGCCTCTTTGATAGCGCTATTTATCGGTCAACTACACATGGCCCACCCGGGGGCAGGTTTCCACAAGAAACCTGGATTCTTCACAAATTCGTGGGGGTTTTATGTTTAAAAAAAACCAAATAGCAGGTGCATTAGCAGCTGCTGCAATGGTTTCAGCGGGTTTCACCTCGCTACCAGCTTTCGCCGAAAGTGGCGTATTGGAAGAAGTAGTTGTCACGGGATCACGCATTAAGCGCAGTGATAATTCTAGTATCAGTCCTATTTCGGTTCTTACCGCTCAGGATCTCAGTGTTTCAGGCAACCTGACACTGGAAAACTTTATTCAGGATATGCCTTCGGTCAACGGAGGTGATTTGGGAGCCGGTGTTAACAACGGTAATCCTGGAACCGCAACCGTTTCGCTACGCGGTCTGGGTCCGAACCGGACACTTGTGCTGGTGAACGGCAAGCGATTCGCTTCCCAATCGGTCAACGGATATGTCGATCTCAATGCAATCCCAACGGCAATTGTAGAGCGTGTCGAAGTGCTACGCGATGGCGCTTCCACTGTCTATGGGTCTGACGCGATCGCGGGGGTGGTTAATATCATCACCAAGAAAAATTTTGAAGGTGTAGACATTGATTTTGGATATGATGTGACGGATGAAAGTGATGGCGACATGTACAACCTGTCTGCCACTTTTGGCAATGTATTCGATAAGGGAAATTTTGTTCTATCTGCCCAGTACAACAAACGGGAAGAAATTCGGCAGGGCGATCGTAAGTTTTCAGCCTGTCCTTTCTTCGATGACGGTACACAAAAAATTTGTGGTGGTAGCCCAACAACAACGCCTGCGCAGTTTACGCCTCTCGGAGCAGACTCAGCATTAGGCGGTCTTGTTGTTGATGGCTCTACAGGTGCGTCGCGACCTTTTAACGCCGCAACCGATGCTTTCAATTTCGCAGAACTGAGCTATCTGACAACACCTCAGGAAGTTTACAGTGCCTACGCTGCCGTCAATTATGAGCTGTTTGATGCAGGTGCCATCGGCGTGATTAATGCCAATATGGAGATGAACTACTCTGCGCGCCAGTCTGATCAGCTGCTGGCACCAGTCGGTACATTTGGCGGTTGGATTACCGGGCAAACACACCCCGACAATCCTTTTGGTGATGCACTCTGCGCTTCTAATCCGTCATGTACTGCACCTCAGTCTGTGGCTACTTCCAGGCGCCTAACAGAATCCGGAGGCCGCCGATTCACACAGGATGTTAATACCTGGCGAATCGCGTTCGGTCTGGATGGAGAATTCTCGAATGGCTGGTCATGGGATGCTACCTATACCGTTGCCCGATGGGTAGACAGTCAACGTGACGAAGGCAGACCAAACCGTCCTCGCATTGAAGCCATGATGGATCCGATCCTATGTGCTGCCAGGACAGATGGCTGCCCCGGCGTCTACAATCCCTTTGTTAGCGATAGTATGACTGCCGCGCAAGTTGCCTATGGCTTTGTTGGTGTCAATACAAAGGACGAGTCGAAGCTGGAGATTTTCCAATTGAACCTCTCCGGCGGGATGGGCATTGAATTGCAAGGAGGCGAAATTGGCTGGGCAGTTGGCTATGAAAATCGTCAGGAATCAGCTTCTTCAAATCCTGATGGTGGTGCTGCTATTGGCGCTATCGCATTCACCGCAGGAAATGTCACTGCAGGTGGATTCAAGGTGGACGAGCTTTACGGCGAAGTTGTCGTGCCTATTCTGTCGGGTGTTCCGATGGCAGAAGTCCTGACAATCGAAGCCTCTGCACGGTATACCGATGTCGATTTTCTTGATGACACGGAAACTGTGTTCAAAGTCGCTGCCGAGTGGGCACCAATCGAGGACATACGGTTAAGGGCAACCTATTCGGAGGGTTTTAGAGCGCCTAATATTGCCGAGCTATTCCTTGGTCAACAACAGTCAGCTGAAAGTTACACGGACCCATGTCGTAATTACGGCACTTCCGGTACAGATGCGAACACGATTGCCAATTGTCAGGCAGATGGATTAGCACCGAATTTCAATCTCGCAACCTTTCAGGCAACAACGCTACAGGGTGGTAATCCTAATCTCAAACCCGAAACATCCGAATCGTTTACCTTCGGTATCGTTCTGCAGCCCAGCATGCTTGAAAACCTGGTTGTAACATTGGATTACTTCAACATTGAGATCAAAGATGCTGTTGGTACCGCACCAACGTCAGCAGTCATTTCATCTTGCTACGCTAGTGCAAACTTCTCTGATCCTTTGTGTGCGTTGATCGTTGGCCCGGCATTTCCTGGGATTGATGAAACGCCTTCACCTGGCGCGCCTTCTCGTCGTAACTCTAACTTGCAGATCTCTGGTGTGCTTCAGACAACTGCGAATCTCGCAACCTATGAAACCAGTGGTGTCGATTTTCAGGTTGACTATGGCTTTGATACCTCTGTTGGTGTCATTGACCTGCGTGCAACGGGTACTTACCTGAGCGACTATGACTATCTGCCATTTTCGGGTGGTGATATTGTGAAGCTCGCAGGTAAGTTTGGCGGAGATCCAGCATTTGGCAGCCCAGCAACATTCGCTGAGTGGCAAGTAAATTACAGTGCCACGCTAACGCGTGACAACTGGGGCACCAATGTCACTGCCAGATATCAGGCTGCAACCGATGATATCAACGCGGCGCCCGCGAATCTGGAAAATGAAGCAGCATCTGTTATTTACTGGGATGTGCAGGGCTATTACAAGTGGAATGATGTCACCTTTACTGCGGGAGTTCGTAACCTGACTGATGAGGCGCCACCTTATGTCACCGCCTATGATGACATGAATACGCTTCAGTTCAGTTACGACACACAGGGTCGTTACTACTACGCAAGAGCCGGCGTTTCCTTCTAGGGTTGATTTCTCTATAACCTGGAAGGGCTAAAACCAAAGCCGCCTCCGGGAGAACACAAAGAGTGTTTTCCCGGAGGTTTTTTTATGGATTTTAAGAAGGTGTATTATTCGACGATGAAAAAGCGACTTCTCATGCTTGCTCTATTCTTAGCGACAAGTACCACGACAGCAACACAGGTGTATGCCGAGTCAAATTCACTCTTCTTCTGCCGGCAAATGTCGGACTCTGGCGAAAGGCTTGCCTGTTACGACAAGATCGTTGATTCATTGCTGCCAGCCAATCGAAAACAAACAGTAGCTCAAGCGCCACGGAAGGAAAACGAGTATGTGCCTGCGCAAGAAGCAGAGGCTCTTTTTGGGAAGAGTCAGGCAGAATCAAAAAGAATCATAGAAGAAACAATGGAAGTAAAAATACCTGACCGAATAATCGCAAGAATTACCGGGATTAAAAAATCCAGCACCAAAAAAATGACCATCACACTGAACAACGGACAGGTCTGGCGACAGATCGATTACTCTCCCATACCGCTAAGAAATGGCGATGATATTGTTATTCGCTCTGCCCGCCTAGGATCTTATCTGTTACAGAAACATTCGGGCAGCGGTAGTATTCGTGTAAAACGCATCATTTAGGCCAGGT